>QMYO01000084.1 GCA_003662715.1 Candidatus Bathyarchaeota archaeon
CACTGTATCTGAGAGCTGTTATGTATTTCTTGTTTTCATATTCTTTCTTCTGGGCTATTAGTAGTTCTTCTATCAATTCGAGAACATCTTTATCTTCTTTGCTCCAGTTTTGAAGGGAAGAATCCAGCACTTTTTCAATCTCTTCTAATTCTATCAAAGATATTCAAATGTTGCCACTCAATTTTGACCGATGTCCTTGCTCATTTTTGATCGACGTTTTTGCTATTTTATAACCGATGTCGACACTTTCCTACACTACCTATTCTTCCCTAACAATACGAATAAACTTGATAACATGATTTTGCACAGAAAATTCTCGTGCAGTTTTTGAAGCTTCCAAGCATTTCTCAAGAAATATTTCAGGGCAGCGTCCAATCTCTTTTAGTTTAGAAACAATTCCGTCTAGATTTCCTTCATTTACCAATATCGCATTTTTATCATTTAATAAATTGCTTGTAATAGGATTTTGCCAAGCAATTATCAATCTTTTCGCCGCCATGGCTTCTAGCAACGCGTGGGAAACTCCACCCCCATGAATTCCTTTTGAAGGGAGCAAAAATGCTACAATATCCACATTTGGCAGTATAAGCGGAAGATCCTCCGGAAAATAATGTCCTTTAAATACTAGGTTTTGATACGTTTCCCTTTCCTTTCCATAAGATGGACCATATACTACAAACTGAAATTGACTGTCATTACTTAATTTTCTGGATAATTCAACAAAGTAATTGCTACCTCTTTCTTCGACGAATCTTCCCATAAATGCAATTTTTATTGGCTTTCCAAATCTTGGTGGTGCAATTTTTGAAAGCTGGAAAAAGTTATCTATAGCATTTGGTATTACATTTATTTGCTTTTTTGTAAGATTTTGATAATAATCCTTTGTATCACGGCCATTAGCAATAATTATATCCGCTGTTGCTAGCGCTAACCTTTCCATAAAACCAGCCAACAACACAAAAAGCCTTCTTTTTCTTCTAGAAAGTTCCGATATTAAAATTGTACGTAACCACAAAACGAATCTGATTCTTTTCAATCTTCTTAAGATCATTCCAACGATAGCTTCAGGTCCTGAACCAACAGAAACAAGAATATCGCCCTGTTTTATCTTTGAAATAATTTCTGTAAAAGTTCTTACTATCCAACTTACGTAATTTGACGCTTCTACTGGGTACCATTTTATATTGTTGCACCTTGAGAAATCCTGATCTATACATTCATCCCTGTTCTCCACTGATTTTTTTAAGAAATAAACGCAAATTTTATCAAATTTGCTATATACACCTTTCAAAAAGTATTTCAACCATCGTTCCCTTCCACCATGCCATCTTTTTAGTTCTGAATAAATGACTATGTGTAACACACTCTTCTCTCCTCTCGAGCAATTTTCAACAATAAAATCATTGCCATTAAAAATCGGCTACTTATTATGTCAGGAATAAACATGCTTCCTACCAACAAAGTTGTGAAGCTGTAGAGGATAGCATTTAGTTGGGGCCTTCCCTTCCAAAGAGAAAACCACAAATTTGCAAAAATTATTATCAAAAATACCGTTCCGGGTATTCCTATTTGAAGCAAACTTTGAACAATAATATTGTGGGGAATAGCAAAACCAAATGCTTCCTTGAAAGCTTCTGTTCCTAACCCCACACCAAATAATGGATTTTTAAGTATAATTGAGAAAGCTTTTTCCATAGAAGATAATCGCCCGGCAGGATCTAGAATATCCCCACTTCGCAAGTTTGTGAGAATTAATAAACCAATCCCACCAGTTAATACGACTACCCCTAATGTTTTTATTAGCTTCAATCCTTTCGCCCTTTTTGCAGAATCCAAAATACCCAAAAACATTATACTCAATACAAAAGAAAACATTCCAGTTCTAGCCGTGGTTAATATTGAAGCTAATAAAAGTATGCAGGCAATTATTCTGCGCTTTTTCATAAAGAAAGCAATCATGGAAGCAGTGCTAAAGAATAGTGAAAGAAAACTATAGTCGGAAAATATTACACCAAAACCTATCCTACCCGCCATAATGTCCAGCTTTCCCAAAGCCACGCCCTGCATTAAAAACAAGAAAATCTGTATAAGCAAAGGCAACAGAAGACTCAACGCACTTACAACGTACAAATCCATTAAAATCAGCAAGGTAGAGGTGAAACTTCTGACTATATTCTTAATGCTAATGAAATAGCAAAACAACAGAGGGAAGAAGTTAATAGCGTCTTTTAATGCATTATAAAAATCATATGAATGAAGTACTTCGATTATGAGCCAAATAAAAAAGAGAAAAGAAACCTTTATTGGCAACTTCTCAAACTTTCTACTCGAAAGTAAAAATGTAAGTAGTGAAAGTACAAAATAAACGTTATACCAGGAAACAGGAACATCCCCATAATCGCCACCAAATACATTTCTAAAAGAAGTAGGAACAGAAAGAATTAAAAGTGAAATTAATATCAAAAAACTACTCTTAAATTTGTGAATTTTCCTTAATAATAAAATCAAAATAAATTGCATAGCAAATATCGTAACTAAAATCACAAGATTGAAATCATTAAAAAACATCAAGTATAAAACATTGATAATTGTGTTAATTGTAAAGATTAGAAACAACTATCTCCTCCTCCCTTTTGACACACTAACATTTCATAAATCTGTTTCAGCTTTTCAACATAATCACCTAAAGAAAAATTACCTAGCGTTTTCAGCCGAGTGTTATAAAATTCTTCAAAAATCTCACCGTAATTTACGAGCAAATCTTTGATTCTTCCTGAAGCCAAGTTAACATCCCATGGAACGATAAATCCTGTTTTATTGCACTCGATTATCTTAGTAACACCCTTCCACGGTGTAACTATCGGTATGCAATAATTTGCTATAGCTTCAATTATTACAAGCCCAAAACCTTCATATTCACTAGGAAGAAATAAAAACTTACTTTTCATCATCCAATTCTCCGCATCTTTTCTGTAACCGAGGAACTCTACACTATTTCTGTATCTTTCTTTTAACTCATCTTTTAACGGCCCCGTACCAATAATTATCCCTTTTACGTTTAACCGCTTACATACCTCGCAGAATATTTCTGGATGCTTCTTCGGAACTAATCTACCAACGAAAATTAAATCGACGTTCTTCTTCCTTATAGCTTCTTTCCGTGAAATAAACGTTACTTTCCCAAGGTAAGGGTTCAGAAGAACAAACGTTTTATTCCTAATCAATTTTGAAAACCACATACCATTTAAAATATGATCAGACACTGCAAGAATTTTACTAGGAAGTGATAATACAAAAAATCCTACAAGAGATTTAAGATTTATCCTTTCCATAAACGGATACGCGTCGTGAATATGTGCAATGTGAATTGGCCTATTCTTTAAAATAAGAAACCTTGCTAGTATTGTTGCTAAAGTTGCTCTATAATCATGGGAATGCACAACATCTGGTCTAAAAGTTATAATGGCCTTTTTTATGATCTTCACAAAATGCAAAAGTTTTCTTTCAGATGTAAAAACTTCTACCCCTTCCTCCTTGAACATTTTCTCCAACGAATGTTCGGCGCTATTGCTACCATTAAAGCAGGCAACTCCAATGCTTACCCCAAAGTTGCTCTTCATCATTCTAGAGATTTTTAAAACTATCTTTTCAGCACCAGACAAATAATCTGACCATAGAACGTGAAGAACTTTCACCTTATTCACCTCATTAATTTAAAACAATAAATTCCAATAGTAACCAGGATTAAGATACTCCCCAATTCTTGGACAACAAAACGGCGTATTTTTATTCACGACGCTCTTTCAATCACCTCACCATAGTAAACCTCATTCGGTGTTTTGTATCCCAAGGATTAGTATGGTCTTTCACTGTTGTAATACTTGACGTCTTCTTTCTTCCAGACTCTAGCCTGCTATGGATGAATCTCATATTTCTGATGCTATTTGTGATATAGTTTTGTCATCTTTGATAGTTTCCAGGGCTACCTCTACTTTGAATTTTGATGAGTATTTCCTGTTCCTGCCCATTTACTATGCCTCTTTTCTCTATGAATATTACCATCTGTCAAGTCGTTGAAAAGCATCTCACATTTTTTAAGGATTAGTACGATTCTTACTTATCTTGACTTACCGCAAAGACCACATACTCCCGATGTTACCTATATAATATCGTTTTGCTCTCCTAGCCTTTTCAAAATATTACTTTATTTTGAATTGCTAAGATACATTTTCAGTTCAACTTTCCAATATCATGAATATTATCACCTATCCTACTTTTGGGTATTCATTTATTTAACAAACCTGACAAAATTTCATTCTGCATTTTTTCAACATAAGATTTATAGTAAAAAACCTTTAGGAAGAAATCTCTGGTATTCTTACTATAGGATCTGATGTTCGTCTTTATCTCCAGTAACTTCTCAACTAATCCTTCATAGCTTACTTTTCCTAAGGAAACTATTTGACCAGTTTTACCAGACTCTACAAATTCCGGGAAACTTCCGATATTACTTGCAATAACAGGTGTTCCAAACATATAAGCTTTGGGAAGGACTCTACTTTGAGTGGATCTTCGATAGATGTTCCAAACGCAAAATCCTCTTTCATACGCTTGATTTATTTCTGAATTTGTAAGAGGCCTTCCATGGGAAACTTTTAGAACCCTATCTTTCACCATTCTCTGCAGAGTTTTGTCTTTCTTCAAGAGTTTGCTTAAGTTGGTCCTAGTGGCTATTTCGTACTTCATTTCTACACCTTGCTTATACATATATTTTATCAGATTTATATACAAATCAAATGCATGACCTTTCACCGCATGACCTATATAAGAAAAGTATTCTTTCTTCAAGAAGTCAATTTTTCCACTTGCTTCATCTTCAAAAAGAAGGGGTATTACTATTACATTCTTGTTATACTGCATATCCCTTCTCATGTAGAGATTTAAGGCATAGTCTGAAGGCACAATAACAAGATTTGAAAATTTCAGTGTTTTCACAGAAAAATGATGAGCAACGGCTGCTTTTAAAGCTTGCTTTACCCCCTCTTTCAAATATTGTTTAAAACCTTCCCATGGTTCGTGGTAAAGGTAAATAATCTTCGTTTTTCTTTTTTTCAGTTCCTTGCAAATAATATGATTGGTTATTGAAACATTAGCTAGAAAAATGGCATTAATGTTTTCTTGAAGCGACTGCGGATACCATTTAATAGGAAATTCACAATCAGATATTATTGGTCTGTATCTTTCGTCCAACCATAATAGTACATTCCATCCTATTTTCTCGAACAGCTTTGCGTAAGCTATAATATGCGATAGGTGACCTGGCGAAAATTTGAGAGATGACATTACTATTCTCAATTTTGACCAACTCCTGTAGTTTTCTGCTAGTACAAGCCTAACCTTAAGAATATGCAAAATATAATAAAAATAACCCTCATTGATTGGTTATCCCTTGTAGAGCGCTACATAGCTTTCTATAAAGCTTTCATAAGATAATTCAAGATTTTCATTTTTATCTGGATTTTGCAGTAACTCAAGCACACCTTTTACAAGATCGCTATTTCGGCGATAGGTTCTATTTGTTAGCTCTTTTACACACCCTACATCCGTACTTACAATAGGCACTTTTTGATTCATCGCTTCTAACACTGCTAAAGGCATCCCCTCTTCATCAGAAGTTAAAAGAAATACGTCGAAATCTGCCATAAGCTTTACCACATCTTTTCTGAACGGTAAGAAGAAAACCTTTGTTTTCATCCATGGGTTCATGTTTAGAAACTTTGTTACTCTCTTTCCACAGCTGTCCTCCACAATACTACCACCTATCCAAACAAAAATAACATCAGTCCTTTTTTTCAAAATCTCTTTTGCTATCTCAAGAAATCTAATTGGATTCTTTGGTGGATCAAGTCTTGCTACATTTCCCACTATTTTAACATTTTTCGGAATATTCAACTCCTTTCTCAACAATCCTGCGGGTACTGGAGAAGTAGGAATTATGGCGTTTGGGATTATAACGTATTGGTTTTTCTTCCCTATTTTCCACTTTCTAGCTTTTTCCTGTTCTCTTTCGCAGAGAAAAACAAGGTTATCACAGTACTTTGAAGCGATTCTTTCAGAAAGAATAAGCAACTTCCTTTTAATGCCCCTGTATTGCTCAATTCCCCAAAAACCATGGTAAGTGTGTATAACTTTCTTAATTCCACACTTTCTCGCGGCAACTCTTCCTAAAATTCCCGCTTTTGAAGAGTGCGTGTGGACCACATCGTACTTTCTTTTTTTGATAAGGCTCTTGATTTCCCAATATGCTTTAAAATCATACAAAGGAGATATTTCTCTAACAAGATGCTTTATTATGGAAACCTTTACATCTATTTTCTTAAGTTCTAGAACTAACATCCCATTATCTGTACCACACGCTACCTCTACTTCGAATTCATCAGGATAATATTTCTTCAAACCATAAACTATTGAATAAAGAACCTTTTGACCTCCTGCCCAGTCTGAGCGCGTAATCAACTGAAGAATTCGCTTCAACTCTATTTCGCCCCTCTCTTCCATAGCATTGCCTCCACTGTTCTTAAAAGTATATCGAGATCAAGAAGGATATTTCTATTTTTGACGTAATACAAATCATAACTCAATTTCTCCTGGGTTTCCTCGGCGCTGGACGCGTACTTGTACATTATCTGTGCCCAGCCAGTGAGGCCGGGTTTTATCCTGTGACGCGCCCAGTAGAATGGTATGGTTTTCATGAACTTTTTCGCGAATTCCAGCTGCTCAGGCCTTGGACCCACTATGGACATTTCACCTTTTAATATATCCCAGAATTGTAAAGTTTCGTCGAGTCTGAAGGGTCTTATTAATCTGCCTATTTTCAAAACCCGGTGTTGTTCGTCATCGGCGAACTTTGGTGCATCGTTTTTGCCATTTTTCATG
>QMYO01000085.1 GCA_003662715.1 Candidatus Bathyarchaeota archaeon
CGCTCAGATAGATCCTAGGTTTGGCAGGTGTCCATACTTTTTGATTGTAGATTCCGAAACCATGAAGTTCGAGGCTGTTCCAAACACAGCTGCAGGTGCAATGAGTGGAGCTGGAATTCAGGCGGCACAAACAATAGCAAGCAAGGGTGTTCAGGCGGTTTTAACCGGAAACGTTGGACCAAATGCGTTCCAAGCCCTATCTTCAGCCGGAATTGATATCATAACTGGTACGTTTGGCACAGTCAGAGAGGCTGTTGAGAGATTTAAGAGTGGTCAACTACAGAAAATCACTGCGCCCACCACATCCATGGGGTTCGGGATGGGAGGAGGCTACGGGATGGGTATGGGAATGGGCATGGGTAGGGGGCGTGGAGGTGGACGTGGAATGGGCTTCAGGCGTTGGCAAAGCACTGGACTATTTCCACAAGTACCAACAACCACTCCAGCAATCCCTCCTGTGACACCGCAGATGTCAAAGGAACAAGAAATCCAGATGTTAGAGAACTATATGAAAGACATACAGAAGCAGTTAGATCAAATTAGAAAAAGACTAAAAGAGCTTAAGAAGTAGAAGGAAACCTAAGAATGGATTCACCTAAAAAGTTTAGAATAGCCATTGCAACAA
The DNA here is from genome assembly GCA_003662715.1 of Candidatus Bathyarchaeota archaeon. Next base: position 626 of record QMYO01000085.1, read on the forward strand.
ACGAACGTGGAGGCCTAGAGGACACCGTATCCGAGGTCTTCGGCAGAGCCAATTCCTTTACCATCGTAGACGTTGAGGACGATGAGATTAAAGGTGTAGAGGTAATTCAGAATCCGGCGGTGTCTTACAAGCACGGTGCCGGGCCCATCGTCGTAAAGATGCTGGTAGATTTAGGCGTGAGCATGGTGCTAGCCACTGAACTTGGCCCGGGCGCGTCAGCACTGCTCGAGCAGCATAATATAGCTAAAATCGCAGTCAAACCAGGCAGTAGCGTCAGTGAAACTGTCAAAAACGCTCTGGTTGAAATTAAAAAATAAAGTGAAATTTTCGACGAGACAGGCACAGACCAAGGATTTTTAGCGCTACTACAACTGACTTCATAGACTGGTTCCCAAGTGGGTGTATGCACGGTTCACTCGTGTTAAGGGGCTGAACATCAAGGAACTTACGTGCTCTAAGCTGTAAGTGTGAAAGCGCGCGACCATGGTTACTTGTTTCTTATTAGGCAACGTATATGGTTCTTTCGGGCACTGGTCTTCTTGGTCGCTTGGATTCGCCACATTTTTTACAGCTTTGCTCACAAAGACTAAGATATGTTTCCTCGCTTTCCATAACTGCCTCAGCGGCCTTAGCGCACAAATCACTCGTTTCTTCACAGCCTGCCTCCCTACATAATTTAGAAATGAAGCTGCAACAGTCACGAACGTCTTCCTTGTTGAATACAGCTCTGTTGGTGCGAACGAGGAGGCAAAGCTCCCTAGCCAGCACACATGTCCTGATATATTTAAACCGATCGAGCGCGCGCTTTCGTGCCCTTTGACGCGTTAACTCCAACGCCATATCTGTTACCTTTCCTTACGTACTTTTGCTCTCTTAAACACTTTAGAAGACAAGTAGAGAGCTTGTCTCTCCTTTAAAGTTTCTTCAACGCAAATATGAAGTCTGGATAACTGATACATGCTGTAATAACGGCAATTCTTTCAGTGGATATTTCGCCATGTAATGAAAGCCCCCAAAAAATGTTAGTTACCTCTTCCAAGTCTTGTTATCAACTAATGTTGACACCCTGACTGAGCTTGATTCTTTCATTTTTTCACCATTATTTAGTTATGACCTTCTGATTATTAATTGCCCAGCGAAAAATTTTTAGGTTAGACCTAAATTTCTTTCCTTGATGATTTTGCCTTGAACGTTGAGCCAAGAATAACCATGAATGAGGGGAAGTATCTAAAGTTAATATACAGAAAACAGCATGAAGAGTCTAGCAGAGTTAGGACAACAATCATAGCAAAGTCTGTCAGAGTTCGACCAGCTACAGTGACCGAAATGCTTCAAAAACTCGCTGAGAAGGGCCTACTCAAATACAGACGTTACCACGGTGTTAGGCTAACAGAAAGGGGTGTTGCCGAAGCCCGAAAACTGTTGAGAAAACATAGGCTTTTAGAAATTCTGTTCGTAAGGTCACTGAACTACAACGTTCAAAAGGCTTGTGATGAGGCTTCTAAGCTGGACCATTATGCTTCAGAGGATCTCGTCAACACTATTTGTCGAAACTACGGGCATCCTGAGACTTGCCCGTGCAACAAAACTATCTTTCATGGTGAGAGATGCAGGTAGGAACCTTAACTCAAAAATGAGGGATAATCTAAATGTGGGATGAGATATTAGCGACCCTTTCGGAAACGGTGAAAATAATTTTAATGGTAGCATTGTTGATGATTATAATTGAATTTTTAGAGTTAAAATTTAAAGATAAAATTCGGGAAAAGATAACCAGAAGACCTTTGAATCAATTTGTACTTGCCTCACTTCTAGGGGCCATACCCGGCTGTATAGACGCTTTCTTTATAGTATCCCTTTACGCTCACGGCCTAGTGGGTTTCGGTGCCCTAGTTGCCGTAATGCTATCTACCGCTGGAGATGAGGCGTTTATCATGTTGGCTATGATTCCGGAAACGGCTCTGCTTATCTTCGTCATTTGTGTCATGCTAGGGATAGCTGGTGGTTTTTTCGCAGATAAAATCGCTAAAGCCATAAAATTGAAGACTTGCCAACCTTGTGAGATAGAAATTCACGAAGAGAAATTTGAGTTTAAACATTTTTTGAAGGAGCATGTTTATGCCCATATACTTAAGAAACATCTACCCAAATTGTTTTTGTGGATTTTCCTCACCATGCTAGCCATCGATTTTCTGATGAAAAACTTTAATCTGGAACCAATGATAACAAGTCTGCCCGTATTTTCATTGATTGTTTTTGCCGCTTTGATTGGGATCATACCCGAGTCTGGGCCTCATCTCTTTTTTCTCATGTTATTTTCAAGAGGACTTATTCCCTTTTCAGTTCTGCTTGTTAACACAATATCCCAGGATGGCCACGGTTTATTGCCATTGCTCTCATATTCAGTTAAGGATACATTCTATGTTCAAATCTTTACAACTTTATTTGCCCTAACAGTAGGAATAGTTTTGTTTTTGATTGGGGTTTAAAATAGATTTGAACACTCGATGGTTACCTTTGAGCTTTTTTAATAAAAGCTCTCGATTGAAGCGCTGGATGTAAGGATCAGATAGCTTAGGAACATGTTGGGAGGAGCATAACCCGGCATCTTATTCTAATTATCTGTTTACTATTGCTTAATTGATCACTGGCAGAAATTCTGCATAAACATTTCTAAACAACTTTATAAGGCTATAACGGTGTTATTTATTTGGTGCCAAACTTGAGAGTGCCATGCGAGCTTGTCGTGCGATACGTGTTACCTGCGTTCCGATCTTTGGTAGCAGAGGAGCTCATTAAAAATTATGGTTTTTCACAGGCCGCTGCAGCAGAGAAGCTTGGGACCACACAGGCCACCATAAGCCATTACATCCACTTGAAACGTGGTAAGAGGATAAGACAGCTTGAATCCATACCCTTTGTTCAGTCCACCGCCAGCGAAATTGCCCGGAACATAGCCACGGGGGAGTTTTCTACTGCTGATGCCATGCTGATGTTCTGTAAGTTATGCAGAGTCTTGAGAGAAAAAGGCGTCATCCATAACTCTGCCAACGTGGGGCAGTCGCGCGCGCTACGGCGAAAGGACTCGTTATAGTCACATGCTGTGCCCATCGAAGTGTCGTGAACATTGTGAATAAAGCCAAGGAGCGGACTAGCATGGAAGTATATCTTGTTCTGGGAGGCTTTCACCTAGTTGGAGCATCTGAAAACACGATTTTGCCTATTATAGAACAGTTCAGAGAATTGGATGTAGCAAAGGTGGCTCCATGCCACTGTAGTGAAGACCGTGCAAGGGCGTTCTTCAAGGAGGAGTTTGGAGAGGATTATGGAGAGATGGGGGTGGGGAGCGATTCATAACCAGCTGGATCAGATGGTTAATAGACTCCATGGAAATAGCGAGATTGAATTACCTACAATCCAAAAAACAGTGGCATTTAGGGAAGCAAAAGGTAGCAAAGATAATCTTAATGTGGAATCTATATTTGACACTTTTGCGGAGAGATACGACAAATGGTATGATAAGCCCTTTGGAAAAACAGCTTTTAAGCTAGAAAAGGAATGTATAGAATTTCTATGCAGAAACCTGAAAAGACCCTTTTTAGAGATAGGCATAGGGACTGGGAGATTTGCGGTCGCCCTAAAAGTGGAGTACGGCGTTGACAAGTCTATCGGGGTGCTGAAGTTCGCAAAGGAAAGGGGAATAGAAGTTATTAGAGGAGAAGGAGAGAACACACCGTTCATGGACGGATCTTTCGGCGCGGTTTTCCTCATCGTTACTCTGTGCTTCGTTGACGATCCCATAAAAGTTTTAAAAGAGGCTTCAAGAGTTTTAAAGGACAACGGTTCTGTTATCCTTGGTCTAATATTAAAAGAAAGCCCTTGGGCAAGTTTCTACGAAAAGAGGGGCGAAGAGGGCAACGTTTTCTATAAAATCGCGAGGTTTTATACTATAAACGAGTTGAAAGCTATGTTGAAAGATGTAGGTCTACGAATCATAGAGGTAAGATCCACTTTATTACAACCTCCAACCGAAGAACCGCTTCATTTCGAGTTGTCAAGGAAGGGCTACTACGAGGAGGCGGGATTTGTAGCTATAAAACTCGGAAAATAGATTGGTATGTGTCAGCGAAAAATCTGAGGAGTTTAAATAATTGGAAGACGTATGGATTATACTGCTTATCAGTTTTCTTTCAGGTTCGACAACGGTTATTGGCGCCCTTTTAGCAACTTTTCTGAAAGGAAAGAAAAATTATGTGTCGATAGGAGTCGGCTTCTCGTCTGGAATCATGATAATTATAAGTTTCCTCGAGTTGCTTGCAACAGCCCTTACTATGATGGACGAACTTTTTGTTATCTTTGCGTTTGCCTTGGGGTTTATGTTTGTTTTGATAATTGATGTTCGGCTACCACATATGCACCTGATAGAAGAAAAGGGGATCTCAGGCCATTTGATTAAGATAAGTTACCTTGTGGCCATTGGGATATTGATTCATGATTTTCCCGAGGGATTTGCTATGGCTAGTAGCTTTTGGGTGGAAGTGCGGTTAGGGTTGCTAGTCGCTTTGGGAATAGCCATTCATAACATACCGGAGGAATTTGCGTTGGCAGTTCCGCTTGTACTTACAAATAAGATGAAGTTGTTGATGAAATTTCTTGTCTTATCGGCGTTAGCTGAACCATTTGGAGCCATCTTTGGAATTGCATTGACTTCACTTATACCGGAATTTAACTCATTCTTTTTGGCCTTCGCAGCTGGCGTTATGGTCTTTGTGTCAGTAGATGAACTTGTGCCGCTTGCGTATGAATACGATGGAATGCATTACTTCGCAATCGGACTTATTGCAGGAATAACATCTTTCCTGGTCCTGTCAACCCTCTTCTAAATATACTTGCGGGATTTGCATAGAGTGTCCTTGAGAGAAATGGAAATGATAGCGCGGATAGCGTCAAAAGTTGTTTATCTAACCTTTTTCCCAAGGGTTTTTATATTATTTTGTGCATAATCACATAAAGGTGCTCTAAAATGGCATATTCAACACAACATGGTTTTCCCACCCATCGAGACTGCGCTAACTTTAGGAATGGACTTTGCATATTAAACGGTGTTGCCGTAAATCCTAACGGGGCCGCTTGCCCAAGGTTCACGCCGAAGAGCGCAATGGCAACGCCTCAGGTAACAAGAGTGTATTCGGGAGCTAGGCAACCCTACCAGCTATATCCACCACCACAAATCGGATACCGCTTACCACTTCCATATGCCTATCCACCATGGATCGGGTATGGGCACGGCTACTCAACGCCACAATACCGCCGCGGGTACAGCTATTCCTCTCCAACCGCGCCCCGACAAGGTGCTGCCGGCTTCCTCTTCATGTCGAGCGGTCGCAGAGGCAGAGGTGGTGGAGGCGGTAGAGGAAGGGGAAGGATGGGTGGGTTCGCGGCGGGACCTGGAGGATCCTGTATGTGCCCCAGCTGTGGGTACAGGACACCTCATGTGATAGGCACCCCGTGCTACCAACAAACTTGCCCTAAATGTGGAAGCAGGATGACAAGGGGGCGCTAGCCGTCTCAACCAACTCTAATAGTATCGACAGGAGGGAAAGGCAGAACGGGAAGATATTTCATACGCAATATATATTTCCGCCGAATTTTTTATCTGCTAGAAAAATTCAAAATGTTATGAGGTGTCTAAATGAAGAGCAAGGAGGACGAGGAACTGGAAAGGATTAAACGGGCAAAATTGCAAGAGATGATGAGGAACGTAGCTGGGAAAAAAAAGGAGAAGCCAACTTTGAATAAACCAGTCAAGGTAACTGATGCAACGTTCAAAGAAACGATCCAAAACCATCCCTTGGTGGTGGTCGACTGTTGGGCGCCGTGGTGTGGTCCCTGCCACATGGTTGCCCCTGTCATAGAGGGAATGGCGCGAGACTACGCTGGGAGAATCTTATTCGGGAAACTGAATGTGGATGAGAACCGGGAAGTCGCCGTGCAGTACCAGATAATGGGCATCCCCACGCTGTTAGTGTTCAAGAACGGGAAACTCGTGGACAGGATCGTCGGTGCGATGCCTAGACAAATGTTAGAGCCGAAGATAAAACGCTACCTTTAGTAGGGTTGTTAAAGGAAAGAAAGGAATGAATGAAGAGTTAATCAAGAAATTTTTGAATAAGAAGAACATATTCGCTGTGGTGGGAGCTAGCAGAGACCCCAAGAAGTACGGCTATCAAGTGTACAAAGACCTGAAGAAAGCAGGATATAAGGTGTATCC
>QMYO01000086.1 GCA_003662715.1 Candidatus Bathyarchaeota archaeon
CACTTGACGTAGTTCAACCAGATGTCGGTATGGCCGGCGGGATTCTTGAGTCAAAGAAGATTGTGGCAATGGCTGAGGCGTATGGTGTGCCTGCTGCCCCCCACAACTGTAATGGTCCAGTTGCAACGGCGGCGACCATACAGCTTGATGCGTGCACTACGAATTTCTTGATACAGGAAATCTTTCCCTTCGACCCGTCATGGCACTATGAACTAGTAGATGAAGCCTATGAGAAGAAGATTAAAAATGGGTATTTGGATGTGCCTAGAAGGCCGGGGCTCGGTGTAGAGCTTAACGAGGAGGAGATAGCTAAGCATCCGTATAAACCACTGTATGATGTGCGTTTTGCCCGTGAGCGTATGGCTTATTGGATAAGGTAAAACAAGTTTGACGTGTACATTAGTTTGGAACCGCTACCTAGCCTTAAGCCCAGCATTTCCAGTAACGCCTTAACTTCCGCTTCAATTTCCTGAGTGTTCCTTTAACTTTTCGGCGGTTCTCTTTAGGCTCAACAGGCGGAGGGTATGGCTCGTTTACGTTAATGTTTTCCAAGCCGACTACTCCCGCTGTAAGTGCGTACCAGCAGAGGGGTAGAACTGTGGAGTTGTATCCGCTGCCAACCATCAAAACTAGTTTGCCTTGACAAATCTTCTCTGCTTCTTCAACGATGGTGCGAGATAAGGCGAAAAACCCGTTTACTGTGAGCCCTAAGTCACCAAGCATATCAGCGAAATGAGCGTCGCTTCCACCGTTGGCTATGATAAGTTCTGGCTTAAACTCTTCTGCGAGTGGAACAAAAGTTTCTTTCAACGCATATAGATATGTGGAGTCACCTGTCCCGATAGGAAGAGGAACGTTAATGTTGTAACCTTCTCCTTTTCCTTCTCCGATTTGTTCAATAAAGCCCGTGCCCGGATAAAGAGTTCTCGGGTCTTGGTGCAATGAAATGAACAAAACGTGAGGGTCTGAATAGTAAATGTCGCTGGTTCCGTTCCCGAAGTGTACGTCATAATCCAAAATTAAAATGCGCTTCAACCTTTGCTTTTTACGTAAATACTCCACCAGCATGGCTACGTCATTAAACAGGCAGAAGCCTCCGCCATAGTTTCTACCTGCATGATGATAGCCATTGCCCAATGTCACTGCACGGCTAACCTCTCCTTCGTAAATTGCTCTTCCCGCCTCTAGAGCGCCGCCTACCATTAACTGGAGAGCTTCAAGAATTTGGGGTGAAACTGGCGTCTCTATGTCGTAAGGTTTGTTCTTCTCTGCTAGGCTAAATATTTTGTTAACATACTCCTCGTCGTGAACCATAAGTAAGTCCTGTTTTGTAACGGGTTGAGGCGCCAACATGGTCACATTAGGGAGACGGAATATTCCCTGTTCTTCGAAAAAGCGTATGACGTTAATGAAACGGTCTCCTCTGAAGGTGTGGTTTGGACCCAAATCATATTGACGAAATTTTTCGTGATACACCAAACCTACTTTCAAAAAAGCCTCTCCCCCGCATCATTGACATCAAACTCTTTAATCGAGTATATACCCTTCTTTAGGCTAAAGAAATGTGCCTATTTTAACGTTAAAGAAAAGTAGATGAGCACTCAACAAAAAAAGGTGAAATGGAAGTTCTTTTGAGTCTTGATGACTAAAAGCTATTGTTAGTATTCTGTTGTTGCTTCCTCGCTTTGAAATGTGGAGCTCTCCTCTAGTGGAGCTTCTTCCTCAACCACCTCATTCTCTTCCATCTCAGAAGCTTCGGCGGATTCTATTTCCTCAGAAGTTTCAGCGGTTATTACTTCTTCGATAGGTTCTTCACTGGTTTCTGAAAAACTCTCCTCTTCGGTCGCGGTTTCCTCCATAGGTGTTTCTGATAATGCTTCAGTTGGTGACTCCTCGGTTATGGGAGTTTCTTCTACAGATGTTTCGGGTAATGTTTCCGTTTCTTCAGCTATTGGAGCTTCTTCCACTGGCGTTTCTGGCAACGCTTCGGTCTCTTCGGTTGCCAGTGGTTCAATTGGTTGTTCCTGTGTCACTTCTTCTGGAGCTGGTTCAACCTCCTGTGTCGCTTCCATCGGCGTTTCTATCTGAGGTTCTGTGGGAATCTCAACTGTTTCTTCACTAGTCTCTTCCATTGGTTCTGCGGGTGCAGGTGGGGATGCGATTTCTTCTTCTTTTGGGAAGAAGTCAGCCATTGCTTCTTTAATTACATTCAATTGTTGTCTTGCAGCTTCTAGTCCAACTGTTAGAGCATTGCTTTCGCGTTGATGTAGCTCTTCATCGATTTCTCCGGCGGCATATTCAATCTCTGTGCTTGCAAGAAACATCTCTAGTGTCGCTATTTGTTCTTCGAGCTGGTTAATCTTTTCAGTCATTTTTCCAGCTAATTCTTTCTGTCGCGCTTCAATTTCTGCAATGGCATTGGAGAGACTAGTGTTAAGGTTATCATAGGTAGTCTGTGAAATTTTGCCTGCACTGAACAAGTCGTCCAGCGCCTGTTTCTTTTTCTTCGCTAGCTCCAGTTCTCTGCTTACTTTTTCGAAAGAGTACTTCCATGAAATCAAATTTACACACCTAGCTGAATTGTAGCCTAAAAGGGCAAAATAACTTTTATTAACATGCAGATATATCGCTAACTGTAAAATCTCGCCTATTTTCGTTTTTTCTTCGAAAAAATACTTTTAAATGTTCACTTCTTAGATTTGCAAATTATTCTTAAAAATGATTAGTAGAACATTTTATTTTCTCCAATATTCCTTAGGGATTGAAAAGTAGCTGTCTTCATTATTGGATGGAGTACACCTTATGCTGGAACTGTTGGATTGCTGTTTAGGTTGTATATTCAATCATAGATTCGGATTCGGATTTAGACTAAAATATAAATATCTAATCTTATATAAAGAAGTTCGAATCCGATTAGATAAAAAGCGTGAATGGTGATGACTTTGGAAACAGACGTCTTAAAGAAAATGCACAGAAGAATCATCAAAGGCTTCCTCGATGTACTGGTTTTAGCAGAGTTAAGAAAAAGAGTTATGAGCGGCTACGACATCATCGGCTTCATCCATAACAAATTCCGCTTATTGGTCAGCTCAGGCACAGTCTATTCCCTCCTATACTCTCTGGAGAGGGAAGGGCTGATAGAAGGCAGATGGAACCAGAGAAAGAGAGTGTACAAGTTAACAGATAAAGGTGAGAAAACTATTAACACTATTCTGAACGCAAACAACGACATCCAATATCTCGTTAAAAACCTTTTGAAGTGCTGAAGGGATTAAAACCTAATCCATCAGAGACTTAGGAAAAGGTAGATTTGAAGCTCTTCTGTTCTAAATTTAAGTCTTTATGATTTTGTTAGTTAACTGGAAAGTTTTGTAGCTAGCTGATCTACAGCGTTCTTTACTTTCTCCCATTCATCAAGGTTTCTCAACTGGAATTTATGTTTCCTTTTCCACTTTCCATCTCGGAACTGCCACATATACATAGCAATGGAACGCTTTCCGTATGATTCAATTACCACCACTGCCTCCCACCATTTTTCGCTTCTAAAAATAGTTACGAAGTCCACAACTTTGTAAAAGTCTGAAATTGGCAGCTTTTCACTCATTTTCCTTATCTCCCTTTCCATATGATTAGAACAGGTCGATTATAAGTTATTTCATCAATTTCTCTGTAAACTCGCTTTATGGAAGAAGATAGAAGCACCATCCAATCAGACTTCAAAGCTACTCAGCAAAAATGAACTGACAAAAATTAAAAACCAAATCTATGCGCTCGCATACGAATCGATATATAGACCAAAACTATACAAGACTATGCTGTGAAAAACCATGTCAACTGGCTTTGAAAAAATCGGAAGCGACCCCCAACTCCAAGACCATTGGATAAGAAGACTCGTGGCTTTTATCATCGACAGCATAATTGTAGGCGCCTCCACCGTAATCATCGCAGCGGTCATTACCTTACCCTTCATTCTAATTGCAGTGGCAACTGGCTTGCCTAGATATCTGTTTGATCCTTTTTCGTTTCCACTTTTTGCGGGTATCCTCAGTGTTTTTTACTTCACTTTTCTTGAGACCTATTATGGATGGACGTTTGGTAAGAGAATTATGAATCTAAAAACTGCAAAACTCGATGGACGAAAGCCTCCTTTGGATATGTCTTTCATTAGGAATATAAGCAAGATTTACTGGGTTCTAGTTCTCATAGATACGGTGATTGGCTTAGCAACTCCAGGCGATCCTCATCAGAAGATAACTGACCGCATCGCTGGAACAATCGTTGTTTCAACAAGCGCTTCACCATTTGCGGGCATAACATCAGCGCAACGTGGTGTAAAGTTTTGTTCCTATTGCAGACGGAAATTGCCCATGGACGCTAAATATTGCACTTATTGTGGAAAGGAACAAGGCTGAAAACACCTGTATAATTGGTTATCCGCTGAAACTTGTCGTTGCAGATACATAGGTCTTTGAACAATTTACATTCGAACTGCCAGTACGATTGCTCTTATAATCAGTGACACGCCGATAAGCATTATTATTTCAGCCCAGAATGTAAACCATGTTGTTATTGTTGCTGTTTCATTAAGTAATATGCTGATAAGATAACTTGCTCCTACCCAGAAAACAATATTTGATGCAGCTTCTGCTTTTTTAAGGGTTGGTGAACCAACGGCAATTCTCGCTGCCAGAATGGCTATTTGGAAAAGACCCCAGATGAGGCTAAAATTTGTTACTGCTGAATAAAACACTGAATGAGCATTAGGAGATACTGGCGCTGGAAGAACAAGTTTATCTGTATTAGGAACGCTCACGATGCTGAAATCGCTAAAGAAGGCTATGATTTTGTTAAAAAGATTAGGCGTTACTACAAAAATTGCTCCGACCAAGATAAAGAAAACTCCTGTAGAAATAGCGCTGAAAAGGCTTTCCCTATGTTTATGCGAAAAACTTTCAAAACTCTTGTTCAACACGTTCACCCTATACAGTAATTGATGCATAAGCATATAACGTTTCTTTATTCGTGACTTAGGTGTATGTTTTAAATACTTAATCCTCTAATAGAAGAAAGGAAATTAACGGTGAATTATATGCCCTATTGTCCAAAGTGCGGCGCTAAAGTTGATGAAGAAATGGCTTTTTGCCCAAAATGTGGTGCCGCCTTAAAAGTTGAACAGTCTCCTACTGAAGCAATGCCTACAACGCCTTCCAGAGCTGAGAAAGCAGAGAAACATGAGAAGCAGGAAAAAGAGGAGAAGAGAGAGAAAGAAGAAAAAGCGGAAAAATACGAGAAGCGCGAATTCGGGGTCATAGGTCCTTTAATCGGCGGCTTAATTTTGATTTTCTTAGGTTTTATTTTCTATCTTCAAGTAACCGGTATCCTTAGAGGTGATGTTGCATTCGCTTTATTCCTTATCATAGTTGGCATATTAATCATAGTTGGAGCACTCTATGCGGCGAGAACTGCGGCAAGGAGACATCCCAGCGCTTAGAGGAACCAGCCAAAGAATAGTCTATATAGCCTGTGTTCAAGAAGCGTTAGCGTCTTATTTCTTCCAATCACTCGGAAATAGTTTTTTCCAGCTGCCTCTATTAAGTCTCCAATATCGTATCTAGGGAACATACAGGAAGAGATTATCAGTTTACCCCATTCGCCGCGTTTGAGTTCATGCAACATTTTCATTCCTTGACCAGTTTTAACCTCAAAGAAATATATATCATAGTTCGGTGTAACATAAGGCAAGTCATCGAGTTGCTGCGCAAAAACTCCTTCAGTTGCACTATAAATTTCGACTATTGGAATTTGCCCAAAATATCTTCTGAGTATGGGTGCATACTTAAACTGTATCTTCCGCACACTTGTACAGAACAAGACGCGAAAATTCCATAATTCCTTAGGCTTTTTTCCATGTTTACGTTTAACGTATTTTGCAAAGGATAAGATAACTGGCGTAACTCCCATCGTAGCAGTAACGTTTTTGTTGAGCGCTTGCTGATACACCAATTCAAATCTTCTTTCCCAATCAACTCTAGTGATTCCTGGACCCAAGGCATCTATATCCTCTTGACGAGGCAAAAGGCTAACCTTATTAAGCATTGGATTAAGCCGCGCATAGGTCCCAGAACTGTATCCATAAGTTATTGTTTGTCCACCAGAAACTACAGTGTGAACGTTGGATGGGAAATTGAGGTTAAGAATCTTTCCTGTAAGAAGTTCAAAATCCTTTTTTCTCAACACATAATTTATTAGTGCTCTTGCTCCACACGTAAAAATCTGTTCAATATGCGTCTTAGTTGCTGGCAACACCTTCGCGGGACCTGTTGAGCCTCTTGTCATAACCCAGCACATGATTGGTTCAGGAAGAATAGCCGTATAATTGCCCTTTTTAATCTCAGTCAAGTAAGGATTGAGCAGTCTATAATTTATAACTGGAAATTTTGCTCTGAAATCCGCGACTTCTTCAATTTCAGATGCATGATAGTTTTTTCCATAACTGGTTTTCTCATATCCTTTAATCAGGTCTGAAAGAACTCGTCTTTGAAACTCATGAGGACTCTTCAAAGATTCGTACCATGAGCCTATTATGGGTTGAAAGATGCCAAGATTATCTTCTGATGGAAACATTTGTATACAGAAATAATTTCGTTAAATCAACTTATATGCTTCATTGCTGTAGCTATTTGACAACACATATAATTCAACAAAAATCTTAGAAGTCAGCCTTGCCTCGTCTATCCCTTCATTATTCCGAAGGCTAATCCTGCCAAGAAAGTGGAAGTGAAAGGGAGGCTCCCAATAGTAGTTGAAAGAAATCCTGAAACCTGAGTAGCAAACCCTGAAATTGCACTCATCAGTTTTTCATAATTGATGTTCACTATG
>QMYO01000087.1 GCA_003662715.1 Candidatus Bathyarchaeota archaeon
AATCGCCTATAATCAAGAAGTTCTTTAGGTCAGAAGCAGTTGTCATCCGCTTTTCCTCGGTTTCTAGGTCTCTCATAAAAGTTGCAAATCCGCTTAAGGCGACAAAAGTAAAGTTTTCAGAAGGAATTTTAAGGTCATGCTTTGGGTCTCTTCCACACAAAACCATCTCGCTTGGCGCTTTTTTAAGTGCTTCTTCAACAAGAGAGCTTGGGATTTTTACAATAGAACGAGGAGCATCTACTTTTGCGCCGTTTTCAGCAAGCAGGCTCTGCACTTTCTTGCTAAAAACTTTAATTCCTATCTCCTGCAAAATCTTCAAACTCGTTTCATGGATATGTACAATCTCGTCGTCAGACAACAATTTTAGATGCCCAAATGCCAAACTAATCCCTCACCTTACCTATCAATCTCAAAAATAAGAATTTTGTTGTAAGTAAACATATGCACGGAGTGTTGCGCAGAGGATGTTTGGTAAAAGCGTCAGGTGTAAGCGAACAGCGTGTGAACAAGGTTGAAAGCCCCTACTGCATAGAGGAAAATTAAAATAATCGAACGAACTGATGTTGTACCGAATTTCACTACAATTGGAGGAAAAAATCCAGATAAAATATGGAGGAGATATGAATGAGTAAAGCCGAAAAACCCCACCTAAACCTCGTCATCATCGGACACGTAGACCACGGAAAATCAACCACCATAGGACACTTGTTCTACCTAACAGGTGCCGTAAACGAACGAGTAGCCAAAACCTACGAAGAAGAAGCAAAAAAACTTGGAAAAGAAACCTTCAAATTTGCATGGGTCCTCGACAAACTCAAAGAAGAACGAGAACGAGGACTCACCATAGACACCGCTTATCTAAAATTCGAAACACCAAGATACTTCTTCACCGTCATCGACGCACCAGGACATCGAGACTTCGTTAAAAACATGGTTACAGGAGCCAGCCAAGCCGACGCAGCCGTCCTCTTTGTCTCTGCTAAACGAGGAGAATTTGAGGCAGGCATCGGACCAGGTGGACAAACCCGAGAACACGGCTTCCTTGCATACACGCTAGGCGTAAACCAGATGGTTGTTGCCATCAACAAAATGGATGACCCATCCGTAAACTGGAGCCAAGAACGATACGAAGAAATCAAAAACGAAATTTCACGCATGCTCAAAATGGTCGGATACAAAGTTGAAAAGATCCCGTTTGTCCCCACATCTGGATGGACTGGTGACAACCTCGTCAAATCCAGCGACAAAATGCCATGGTACAAAGGACCAACCCTCTTTGAAGCTCTCGATCAGTTAGAGACACCTCCCAAACCCATTGACAAACCATTACGCCTTCCAATACAAGACGTTTACACAATCACTGGCGTTGGAACCGTACCGGTTGGAAGAGTGGAAACCGGCGTGTTAAAAGAAGGAGATACGCTTGTGTTCATGCCAGCAAACGTTAAGGGAGAAGTTAAATCCATCGAAACCCATCACGTTAGAATTAAAAAAGCAGAGCCCGGCGACAACATCGGATTTAATGTTCGAGGCATATCCAGAGACGATGTCCGAAGGGGAGATGTAGCGGGGCATCCTGACAACCCACCAACCGTTGCTAAAGAATTCATCGGACAAATCATAGTAATTTATCATCCAACAGCCATCGCCGCTGGATACAGCCCAGTGCTACACGCTCATACGGGTCAGATTGCATGCAGATTCACGGAGCTCATCCAGAAACTGGACCCACGGACTGGACAAGTCGTTGAAGAAAAACCCGCGTTTCTGAAAACGGGAGATGGCGCAATTGTTCGATTTGAGCCGCTTCAACCCATCGCCGTTGAAGCCTACAGCGATTTCCCTGAGCTCGGACGATTTGCAGTGCGTGACATGGGCACGACGGTTGCTGCAGGAGTGATCAAGGAGATCACAAAGAAGGGATAAGCACAGCACTTAACCTATGTGGTCTTTTTTTCGTTCATTTTCTCTTTTTTGTTTCGTTTCATCCAAATAATATTGTGAATAGACTTTTGTCCAGAAGCAGAAGAAATCCTTGAACAATACAGATTAATCCTAGTAGGATGGACACGGGTTTAGAAGCTAAAATTATCCCTATCAATCGTAACAAATCTTCGATGAATTTAAATAACATATACACAAGCAACGCTGGAACAAAAAAGATTGCTAAATAAATCCATGTTGACGATATGCCGAAAACCGTTTCGGGTAAGGGAAAAAAAAGATAAACATATCCAGCGCACAATCCGCCTATCACCAACCCGATCAGCGCTGCCCAAGGAATGTCCTTAATCGGCTTCAAAACCAACGCTAATCCAGTAGCAATTAAGAGGTATTGGGTGAAAACGTCCCATCTTTTTGTTGACCAAACCACAGCTCCTGTAACCAACAATAGGATTCCTATGATGAACCCGAAGGAAGACGCTATTTTTATTATCCAACTAAACGGCTTTACCGTCCTTTCAAGTAGCCATGAAGCTGCTATGATGCCTCCAAGAATTAGAATGTACGGCGCGTAATCTGCCAGTATTGTTAGGTTTATTAAATCCAATTTTCTCACCTCATGAATTCGAACTGTTCTTGTGCTGGAGTTGCATATAAATTGGTGGGAATCAACTGGATAATTGTGATGTTTTAATCAATGATTTTCAGTGAAATCGTTGAATGCACTATGTTGGCTTGGTCATCTGCACATCCTTAACGAGAACATATGGACAGAGAGACGGTGGATCAGCATCCCACCAGTGAATGTGCTGTCTCTCCTTAGAAACCTGGACAATATTACTGAGAATCTTTAAAGCATTATCGCTTAACCTGAGGTCTTTAAGGGACTGTTTGATTTCGCCATTTTCAACCAGAAATATACCGTCTCTTGGAAGAGTTGAAAAATCCCCTGTAGCATAGTTTTGGAATCGCGTATACCACGTGTTTGTTAGATAAAGCCCCCGTTTCAAATCATCAAACATATCCTCCCTACCCACATCACCAGCATCCATCTCAATGTTCCAAGCCCTCGGAGCAACCAGCCCCGCATTACCCGTTGTTTTGGTTTTGAAGAGCCTTGCAGTTGAAGTGTTATGCAGATAAGTTTTGAGAACACCATGATCAATAATCGTTGTCTCTCCCACAGGATATCCCTCATCGTCGAAGGTTCTGTTTGCAACGCTGTATCCAGCTGGTTTATCTCTTAAAGTAACCACCTCACTCGCCACTTTCTGACCAATCTTATCGGCGAAAATAGACATCTGAATCATAACATTAAAAGCCGAAGACATCCACGCATAGCTGCCGACCAGCGAACCCCAAAACAACGGATCAAAAATAACATCATATTTCCCAGCCTCACCCCGCTTCGGATTCCTTGCCAACCTAGCGATTCTTCCAGCCTTCTCTCCAGCCCTTGACGGATCGAAGTTTTTGAGGGTTGAACTACATTCCACTCCATGACCTGAAGCATCTATAGTAGAGAACGCACGGATTGAAAGTTCAATTGCTGACCTTGTATCGTGAGCTGTTGGTCCTTCCGATGATGCTAGAAAGACTTCTTCAAACTTTGTGAACAATATGCCGCCCGTGTTAGTTTCTGGTCCCGCCTCCTCTATAGCCGCGTTTATCGCCAGCTCCACGTATTGAGAGGGGTCTTCTAAATCCCATAGCGCCTTGTCCGCAACGCTTTTTGCATATTTGAATTTGCCTTTAGCAATTCCACCATATTGGGGGTTTTCTTTTGAGACTTTAGCTAGTTTGAACAGTCGTTCCATTGTAGCATCAATATTCTGGAAGTTTCTGATTTGAGTGGCGGCTACCCGTTTTTTCCATGTTAACATAACATTTGTGATGTAGTCGTTCCATGCAACTGATATGTCGATTTCGTTGTTGCTGAATCTTGTCTGTCGATATCTACCCAGCGTTGTCTTTGCGATGACTTCATCAGCGCCTAAGCTTATGCCTTTTTTCATTATAGATTCTGTTTTAGCCAGCATTTCGCTCATTTCACAAACACCTCTCTTAATCGTATCATGGGTCCACCTAAATAGACGGGTATGCCCTGCATTGGGTCGCCTTTTCCGCATGTACCGGAATCGAACACAACCTTCTTTGTGATGGCGTCTACGGCTGTCCAGAATGTCTTAGTGGTTGTTTCAATGATTGGTCGCGCAACTGGAGTGGTTAACTCGCCTTTTTCTATTAAATAAGCTTCTCTTCCCACATAGCGTTGGTTAAATCTGCGGTCATCAATGTTCCATTCTGTAAATGACTTCATGTAGATGCCGTATTTCACGTCTTCAAAAATCTCGTCTTCCGACATGTCTCCTGGCTGCACGAACGTGTTTGCCATGCGTACAATGGCTTCTCTGTCATAATTGTTTGCTCGTGATGCTCCATTGCTCTTTGTCCCCATCTTTGCTGCGGTTTCTCGGTTGTGTAGGAACTCGTTTATGATGCCTTCTTTGTAGAGATATCGTGGTCTCGCTTTGATTCCTTCATCGTCATATTCATAGTAGCCGTAACTGTTCTTTATGGTGGGGTCGTCAATTATTGTTACTATGTCGCTTCCTATTTTTGTGCCAATCCAGAACGGTCCGTCTTCATAGATGAAAGATTTGCCTGCTTGACTCATTTCTCTTCCAAGAATCCTATCTGCTTCCATTGGGTGTCCACATGATTCGTGAGCTGCAATGCCCACAACTTCTGGTCCACAGACTAGGTCCATTTTGCCTGGCGAAACAGCTTTGCCTTCTCGAATGAGCTTCTGTAAGGCTTTGGCTTCACGGACTAGGTCCGCAGCCACTTTCCATTTGTCATGTGCTTCCCATCCACCAGTGTAACCATATTGTTTGTGGGCTTGTTCTGTTTTTCCGTTTTCAACAATGGTGATGAAGTTATACATCCCTATTAATGGGACAAAAGAGGAAATGGTTGTGCCTTCAGAATTAACGAAGTATTTTTGAATTAACGCTGTGCTGCAGGATAGCATTCGTGCAGGTATGTTTATGTCTTGAGTGGTTAACGTTTTGTCGATTTCCATTAGCTTATTGATTTTTGCTTCTGGCGGGATGTCTTCTATTTTCTTTTTTTGTTGCACCTTCCAGCTGGTGTTGACTGTTTTTTCTTCGACGAATTTGATTTTTGTTTTGCGTTTGGCGTTGTTAGCCATCTTATAGGCGGTGTTCACGATTTGTTTGGCTTCTTTTTTAGTCCATTTGTTTGTTGAAGCGAAGCCTAAGCCGTTTTCTGTGAGTATTCTAACGCAGAATCCGCTGTTAACCACCATTGAATACGTTTCTAATATGCCGTTTTTCAGTATGATTCCTTCTCTATTTTGACTTTGTGCTCTTACTTCTGCATACTCGATTTTTTTGTTTCTGGCGTATTCCAGAGTGGAATCGATTAGGTCTTTGTCTAGCAATATGTTTTTTCTCCTTCTAGCAGATTCCTAGCTTAAAAACACTTAAAGGGCTTTTGTACATAACATAAGGAAAACTGCTTTAAGTAATTGAATGTTTGGGAGGTGAAGAACGTATTATGAGTTATGAAAAAGCGAGAGGCTTTGTAACTGCTTTAGGTGTTGCCTTCATTTTGTGGGGGCTCATCGTGGTAATCAATTATGCTTTCGGGATGGGAACTTCTGGAGATGCATCTGCTGTTAACCAGTATCATATGGGTATGATAATTTTGGGAATTGCTTTTCAACTTCTAGGAATAGGCTTTGTTTTGGTTGCGAAGAAGTAGAGGTCTGTTAGCTTACGAATGGCTTAGTGAATGTAGTATAGCTTTCTAGTTCCGTTTTTGAGAATGTTGAGGAGGCGAGAATCTAAGCGTATGGTTACCTTTCTTTGACCAGTTATGTCCGTTGCTTTTATCGTTAAGAATTTACCATTTAACTGCTCAATTTTAGTGGAGCCAACGTTTTCTAATATCTCGTCTACACCGAACAGTTCTCCGTTAACCATCAGAACCAAAGGTTTGTCTTTCATGTCTAACTTAACCATTTCCATCTCTCGCCAGACGTTTTTCAAGCCTAAATATTGTTGGCTATATAAAAGGGCTTTATTTCCTTTCTTTACACATTTCCATCTTTGTAATTTGTTGTTTTGTCATATTATAACTAAGTTGTTAACATTGCTTCTTTCCCTTTTTCTTCGTGTATTTTTGCAGTTCTTGCCAGATGGCTTTTATGTCTGGAATTTTTCCTTCAAAAAACATTCTTTTACTTTCGGTTTGAATGCTTAGAAGCGCTTTCTTTCTCATTACTCCTTTTTCGTTATAGTTTAAACTCTTAATGTCTTCAAGTTTTTCAGTGATGATTCTGTCTTTTTTAAGAAACTTTCCTTTGCTTCTGTAAACTAGTATTCTCTGGTTTGTTATGTAGAAGTAGAATTTTTCTCCGAGGTAATTGATTTTGTTTGCACTTTGGTATTTTACTGTTTCGTTGGGGAACAGAAAGTCTTCAAGAACCAAACTAGACTCACAGGGTATTCCTTTCTTCAGAATACTCATAATCTTTACGGTTAAGAAAAGAGACCGCTAATTAAAAGTTAATCTCTCTCAAATACCTTGGCATCAGTAACATTAGAAAAAGACCATCATAGACAGCTGAGCATTCACAAAAACTATTGCGCGCGCATAGGCTTAGAAGGTAATATGTAATGAATATGGAGAGTTTTACTTAAACGTGTGCAAAATTGCATGACGTTAACGTATCACACAAAAGCATATAACAAAATACGCCATTTTTGAGCTTATTTTATTATTTGTGAAAAAAATATTCAACGTATTAAATACGAACAAATATACAAT
>QMYO01000088.1 GCA_003662715.1 Candidatus Bathyarchaeota archaeon
AAGTTTGCTTTGGGTGTTTATGACACGTGTCATAATTTCAGACTGCGGGAAACACTTTATAATAGTGCGCTGGCTTCAAAATTTTTGAAAAATAACAAATATTTCACTTTTTACGGGCTTCTGTTAATTCATATTAACAGAACATTGTTTCCCATAGTTTTCCGCTGGACACCCGTTAATCGCAAATGTAATATTACTGTTTTCAGCTGGAAATGCAGCGCATAGAGAGTAAAAGAGTATATATATAATATTATATACGGGTGTGGGGGTGGGTTTGTTTATTTTACATTTATTACATTTGTTCATTTAGAAATGAGACTGAGCTAATGGTTTATGCGTATCTATTGTCAACCTTTGTGCGTTATATAAGATGTTGAAATTCGTTAATCATGTTGAAGATTTGGTTTCTTATTTTGTGGGCTTCTGCCCTTCCTTTTTTTGATAGGCTGTAAAGGTAGCCGTGTCTTCCAGGAGAAACCTCCTTCAGAACTTCAATAAGCCCTAATTCCACTAGACGTCTCAAGCTACGGCTAAAAGACAAATCCACAGACCCACAGATAGAAACAAGCCTTTTGTTTGAGAGCTGATGGATGGTGACGGCTGAAGGCTTTATAACGGTAATTAAATCATTCCTAGACATTCGTGCAACGCTTTTCTTATCCAGTTCATCGGAACTTATTTCGCCCATAACAAGTTTTGCAAGCATCTCTGGAGTGCGTTTGCGCCAAATTGTCACTTTCCCTCAAAAAAACTCTGGCTCCACCTCTGCCTTAAACAAAGTCAAAAGAATCTTCTTCATTTGCACGCTAAGCCGCAAACGTGAACCCCCAATTTTAAGTAAAAAACAGATAGCATTTAGCTCTTATTATATCATGACTCATATTATGACTCGAGTCACAATACAATAAGCTCCTATTGTATCATACCACGTGGCATTTCACCTAGGTGACAATGTTTGACGACGATATAGTTCCGCGTTGAACCCATATTAGGTGGTACCAACTTGCTCCGTGACGAGCGAGTGCATGGTTGGGTTAAAAATTGCCTGTTTAGTGTGTTTCCGTCCTATATTATTATGTATTTTTCTTACGAGGTGATAGAAATGACCAAACATGAAAGTTTAACTTTCAAGCTTGAAAAGAGCGATCGGGAGCTTTTGGAGAGAGTTTGCAGGGTTAGAGGCGAAAGCCTCAGTAGCTTTGTGCGTAGAGCCCTCCGCATGGAGTTTGCGAGGCTTGGGCTTCTAAGCCGCGAAGAGTGCAGAGCTCTAGGCTTTCAAGGGGAGGAGCCACAGCCATGAACGAGGAAGACGTTCCTTTGGTCAGGCGAATAGCCAAAGAAACAGTCTACGAAGTATTGGAGACAGAGCTTTACGATGAACTTTTCAGCCTACTGGAGGCTTTTGAAAGCGGCATCGTCAACTTCAAGCAGCATTTCGCCAATAAGAAAGGCGTTTCAGCAGAGCCCATAGCCGTCAAGGAGGAAACCTTCACATGCCTAAAGTTTGAGCTCATGAAAAGCGCAAAAATCGGCGAGTATGAAGTTGCGTACAAAGAGCGGAACTTTCCTGAACATTGGAACAGCGCCTACAACGTTCTAAAACAAAGTAATGCCACGATAAGTAGCCGCTACCACAGTCAGGGATATCAATATGCGTATTGGCTGTATGGCGAAGGCAGAATCTACAGGCAGAAACTAAACCAAAAACAGTCTTGAGCTGGAAGGCTACGGCTCCGAGCGTATTTTTCTAATAGGTGGTTAATGAGTGAATTTGCCAAAAATAGAGATAAGAAAAATAACGGAAACAAAGCCTGGCGGATACGCCCAGTACACTTTAACACTTCCAAAGGAATATGCCAAAAGGCTGAAAGCCAAAGGAATAACAAGCCTCTACATCGTTTACAACGGAGCCCTAATGGCTTTTCCAGCAAGCCAAGTTACAGAGCAAGAGCTAATGGCCTTTCTCAAAGCTCATCCAGAAATCGAAAGGCTGCTTTCAAAGGAGGCTTAAAAATGGAAGGGGAAGGGGGACCCCAAAAGAAAAATGTTAATGTTGAGGGGGTAAAGAAGCGGCTTTGCGAAAGCTGTGGGGCTTTAATTCCCGAAGGCGTTAAGAAATGTCCGAAATGCGGGGCTAAGGTTGGCGAGAAGGTTAAGTATGTTGCCAAGCCTACGGTTGTTGGTCCTAGTTTCATTGCTGAGGAAGTATGGGATCGCAAGAGCGCTCCAAAATATCTTGTCTACCATTTCCATGAAGACAGGTTTGAAACTGTAAGCGAGATAGACTTAGGCGAGACAGATCTTCACGATCGTAAGATTGTTTACATACCAGTGGAAAACGACTCGTTGCGTAAGGGCCTTGTCATTGTTCCACGCGAAGCAAAAGAAGCAACATGGAAAGAGGTTCTGGAAGAGGGAGACAGCTTCGCTTTTACATGCTACGATCCATGCGGCAAAGACGCATTTGTAAAATTGCTTATTCGTGTGGGTTACGGCTCATGGTTTCTGGATCGGTTTGTAGGCGATCCATTGTTGGAGATTGCAGGTGTCGGCAAGTTTGCTCCTATAATTCCGATAAGGGGTCCAAGCCAAAGTGGCAAAAATCGGCTTGCCTTTGTCCTCCGCATGTTAAGCTATCGGCCCTACTTTGAAATGAGCACCTACAGAGTTCCAAGCCTTTACAGGCCCTTAGACCTATGGCAGGGAACCCTTGTCTTGGACGAGGCGGATATGGCGAACACGTCAGAGCGAAGCGAGTTTATCCATTTCCTAAACTGCCGCGCCACAGGAACGCCTATAAGCAGACAAGATCCCCAGAAGCCCAAGCGGACACACGTTTTCTGCAATTTCGGGCTTACCATATTGACGCAGCGGAAACAGTTTGATGACAACGCTACAGAGTCGCGCTCTCTGCCTTTCTACAGCGAGGTAACGGATAAGCAGCTTCCAACAGTTGAAACTGATGATATGCTTAGGATGGGCTTGGAACTTCAGAATAAACTGCTTTTCCTACGTATGAAGTTTTATCGAGAAGTTGTCGTTGATAAATCAACATGGCTTAACGGGCTTTCGGATCCGCGCCTTAATGCTTCTCTTTTGCCTTTAGTCGCGCTTTCAAAGTATGAGCCAAGCATTTACGAAACAGTAGTGCAAACAGCCAAAGAGATTGAACGACTGAAGATTGAGGAGAAAAGCACAAGCGAAGACGGGCTTGTCGTAAACTATCTTTGGGAGAAAATCCAGGAGGGCCTTTTCGAGTGCTGGAACAATCCCATTTATTACTTGCTTTTGAAAAGGGAGGTTGTTCGAGAGAAGGTTGGCGAGACAGAAGTTGAAAGTGAAATTAAGGTTCCTTTGACTACAACGAGTTTGGCCGAGCATTTCAAATGGTCGGCTAAAACGGCACGTAAAGTTGTAAAAGGGCTAAGCATTGCGAGGGAGGGCTTATCAAACTTTGTTAGGGTTGGTAGGAAATCTTACCGTGTAATCTTCTTTGAACCTCAGAAACTGGAGAAGCGCCTCAGAGAGTTTGTAGTTGAATACATGCCTAATGCTTTGCTGGAAAAACTTGAATTTGTCACACATGTCACGGATGTCACGGATAAACCACACGGTGAGACTGAAAAATGGGAGACTGAAGAAAAACTTACCGTGCATTCTAAGCGTGACATGTGTGACATCCGTGACCAAGAAGAGGAGCCTGATTTTCTTTGGCGCATCATTCCGGAAGCTGAAAGATGTGAATTATGCGGCAAAGCTCCTGTATCTTATGAAATCAACTATGTCCGCGGCCGCCAAATATTGAGGCGTTGCGCACGTTGCTTCCGGAAGCTTAGGCAACAGTTCGCTGGAAGCGTCTGGAAACAGGTGGGAGGACCCTAATGGATTTGCATGCAGTTTTGGAGCACAAACTTTTCCTAAAGGAGTTTTGGCGGGAATGGTTTAACGTAGAATACGGATTCGGCAGGGAAGTCTTCAAGGATAAAACACGCGTCTTCATAGACTCTCCTGAACGATTCATAGAATACGTTGGAAGGTGCAAAGCTTCACGTTCGCCATGCTGGATGAGCGTCCAGCCCTTTAAAGATAGAAACCAGGTGTTCACGGTTGAAAAATTGTTTTTTGACTTTGACGGTTCCCTGATCAAAGCTTGGAAGGAAGCTTCAACGTTTGCACAACACCTTAAACAATATTATGGGGTCGAAGCGCTTGTTGTCTTTTCAGGCTGTAAAGGCTACCATGTTTACGTGTGGCTAGCCAGTTCGCAGCATTTCGAGGGCAGCAAACAGGCTAAAATGTTCTACGCTATGGCTCAGAAGCTGCTTTTGAAAGGCATGAAATTTGAAACTTTGGATATGCAAGTTTTAGGCGACATTAAACGGGTAAGCCGTGTTCCATACACAATCCACGAGAAAAACAGCAACCCCTGCATTCCATTAACTCAAAGTCATGCTCCAATTTTAATAGGCAACCTGCAAGGTTTCCGCAAAGCAGGGTTAAACAGCCGTTTCATAAAACTATGCATAAAACAAATGGAAAAAGATGCGGACAGAAAACGCCTAGTTTTCCGCCATAGAAACGTTAAAGGCGTGAGACCTTGCATTTCAGTCGCTTTAAACAGGCAGTTGGAAGGTAAAGGTGGCCATCTGATGCGCCTCGCAATCGCTATTGAACATTTACACTTAGGCATGAAGCCCTTTGAAATCGCTCCCCTTTTTCAAAGCCAAAGCGACTACGATTACGAGAGAAGCCTCTATTTTGTGGAAGATTCGTTGAAACGTGGCTACAAACCGTTCAAATGCAAAACAATCCAAGCCTTAGGCTTCTGCCTTCCAGATTGTAGGAGGTTTAACAATGATTGAGTGCAAACGCTTCAGAATAGAGCTTTGGCAGTGTCCAAGCAGAGGCTTTCACGTCAGCGTAGCTCCTCTTGAATATCTTCGCAAGGAAGAGTTTAGGGCATGGGTTAAACTATGCAGACGTAACTTTATGAGCTTAACGACCACTAAGCCTTGGCGTTTTAAGATTATCTTTTCAAGCTATGAAAATGCAGTCTTGTTCGCTAAAAACTTGGTAAGACAGCTTGGCGAAGCTGTGTTTTTCGACAATTCAAAGAGACAGCTTATGCTTGTAACCCCAAAGGAGGAAGCTTAAAAGTGGAGGCTGGGGCTGAAGCTGGGAAAAAGCTGCTTCCACAAGAAACGACGAAGACTGCCCTTCCAGGGGACGGCCTTCCCCACGCCAAAGCGGGTTCCCAAAAAAGTGGAAAGTCAGACTTGGTCAGCATACCTGCACAGCCTCCCAAAAACAAGCCCCAGCCACAAGAAACTGCAACGACGAATAAGCCAACGTCCGCCGTAGAGCCGAGCCTTAAATGTCCAAACTGCGGCTCACGTAGACTTTACAGGGACGGCCTACGCTACCTCAGCGACGGCACCAGCGTTCAGCGTTGGCTATGCCGAAACTGCGGCTACCGCTTCACAGACCCAAAACACAAAACTGCCCAAAAACAATGGAAGAATCCTCCATACAACTTAAAAGGATCTAGCAGCTCCAGTATCTATTGCCAAGGGAACAATGAACCAGAAAGGCGAGAGCCCTCCGCCCATAAGGCGGTGCAAACCTTGGCCGAAGTGGAAAAAGAAGAGAAAAGCGGGCAAGCGGGAGCCACAACAACAGACATCAAAGGAAAAATCGTTGAATTTCTATGGTGGCTCAAAAAGCAAGGCTATGCTAAATCAACTATTGTTACAAGAGTCAAAGTTTTAGAGGTTCTTGCAAAGCGTGGAGCAAACCTCTTTGATCCTGAATCGGTAAAAGATGTGATTGCAAGGCAGAACTGGAGTGAAGGTAGAAAAGCCAACGCGGTGAAGGCTTATACGTGCTTTCTTAGAATGACTGGAGGAAGCTGGCATCCCCCAATATGTCGAGAAACAAGAAAACTGCCTTTTATCCCCCTTGAAAGAGAAATAGACAATCTAATAGCATGCTGCAACCGTTACGTAGCTGCCTTTCTAAGAGTAGCAAAGGAAACAGGGGCAAGGGCCGGCGAAATCTACAATCTGAAGTGGGAAGATGTGGACTTTGAGAGGTTGACGATAAGCATAACGGCGGAAAAAGGAAGTAACCCACGAATGTTCAGAATGTCAAAAATGCTTACAACAATGCTTAACAGGCTTCCAAAAGACAGCGAGTATATATTTCATCATTATGCAAACCTAAACTACTTAAGAAGAAGCTTTCAAAGATACCGTAAAAGGGCGGCTTTGAAGCTTGGCAATCCGCGGTTGCTAAGGATAACCTTCCACACCTTAAGACACTGGAAAGCTACAATGGAATACGCAAGAACTAAGGACATACTTCATACTATGCAAGTTTTGGACCATAAAAACATCAAAAACACGCTAGTCTACACGCAACTCGTTGAAAACATAGGTGAGGATGAATATGTTTGCAAAGTAGCAAGAACTCCAAGGGAAATTCAAACCCTAATAGGGGCAGGCTTCGAATACGTATGCCAAAAAGACGATTTAACGTTTTTCAGGAAACGAAAATAACTGTCGCGGGTTTATGACAAAACTCCATGAAAGTGCCGAGGGCCGGGTTTGAACCGGCGACAACCCGGTCTTCAGCCGGGCGCTCTCCCAGGCTGAGCTACCTCGGCGTGCTATCAATTTTGAATGGCAAATACATTTTTAAGTTTTCTGAATAAAATGGCGGATGAGGGGGTGCAAGTTTTCTATTGTTGCTTTAGGGAAGGAGGGAGAAGGGAGAGGTTTGCGTTAACT
>QMYO01000089.1 GCA_003662715.1 Candidatus Bathyarchaeota archaeon
TTTCGACACTGGTGAAGGTGTGATATATATTTTCGGCGAACATGATGGAAAAATTGAAGATGTTCTGAGCCATGAAGTGTTACATTGGGTTGTGCAAAAAATAGCGGGAAAACAAGCAAGTTTAGATTTAGATAATATTCCGCCAGAATTATTGCGCGGACGCTGTTGCAACTGTGGAGAAGAATTGAAGCTCAATTGAATATAAGAAATGTAGAAGAACTGGGAACAAACAAAAACTTAATGTGTAGTTTTGTTGAACATATAAACGAAAAGGTTTATTAAATATTACTACATAATAAACGTTTGGATTCAGAATCCACATTTGTGGCGCCAAAAAAAAAGGAAACAGCCACAAACGTTACAAATCGAGGTGAGAAGACATGAAAGACTCCCCAGTTTTTATCGTGTTCTTCGCTTTCTTCACCTTAGCAACTATTGTAGCTCCAATTCCGATGTTTCCAGGAAACATGATTCACAAGTGGTTCGAGATGACAACTACATCCTACGCTTTTTACATAAGCGCTATCATAAATGGAGTTACCTATGGGCTGGTCGCCTGGATAGTTTACGTAGTGGCTTCTAAAAGGATTGAGAAGTCGACATCAGAAGAGTTGATAGAGGAAGAAAAGAAAACGGAAGCTTGATTTCTGTTTGAATATGCTGCTATTATTGACGCAAATAATTTAATGCGAGCTTTCCGAGCTGGAACTTACTGCAGTATATACTAACAGCAACGCCAGAAACAGCGGACGCCACGCAAATATAATTGTATTACTCTATCATGTCCATAGTTATATAGATTAAAAAGCAAATTTAGTGTTGAAAGAGTATTTTGACAAAAGAATGGTTTAAGTCGAGTTGACAATTAAATAATAAAGAAGTGATAGACAATGATATTCCCTTATATGATTGAAGTTCTGCAAAAAATTCCATCTCCAAAGATAGAGAATTACACTTCAGCGATTAGAGATGAGTTGAGAAAGAAGAAACTGCATAATAAGATTAAGCCAGGCTGGAAAATTGCGATAACGGCTGGAAGCCGAGGTATAGCACATTACCCCGAAATCTTGGCAACGGTTGTTGACGAGGTTAAGAAGGCTGGCGGAAAACCCTTCTTAGTCCCAGCTATGGGGAGCCACGGCGGCGCAACTCCAGAAGGTCAACTTCAGATTTTGAAGAGCCTAGGCATAACCTCTGAGACAGTAGGTGCGCCTATACATTCTTCTATGGAAGTCGATGAGATTGGCAGGCTTGATAACAACGCTCCCGTGTACGTCGACAGAATCGCATTGAAAGCAGACGGCATAATCGTGGTTGGAAGAGTAAAGCCCCATACAGACTTTAAGGGTAAAATTGAGAGCGGATTGATGAAGATGATGGCTATAGGTTTAGGTAAACAGAAAGGAGCCGAGATGATTCACTGGTACAAATCTGAAGGTTACCATAAGCTCATACCAGCAGCTGCCAAATTGATAATGAAGAAAGCGCCCATACTATTGGGTTTAGCTGTAGTTGAAAACGCCTATCACGAAATTGCCATAGTGAAGGCTCTCGAGCCGAATGAGATTGAGCAGGAAGAGATGAAACTTCTAGAGAAGGCTAAAGAATTATTGGCAAGACTTCCATTCAAGGAGATAGATGTCCTCATTATAGAAGAAATAGGGAAAGACATAAGCGGAGAAGGCATGGACACAAATGTCACGGGAAGGTTCTGGCTACCGGGTGAAAGCGACCCGAAAGCCCCAAAGATAAAGAAGATTGTGGTATTAGACCTCTCTGAGGGAACGCATGGAAACGCCATTGGTATAGGTCTTGCAGACCTAACCACGAGGAGAGTTATTTCTAAGATAGATTACGATGCAACCTTCGTGAATTGTCTGACTGAAGGGTCAACGGAGACAGCTAAAATTCCAGTTTTTCTTCCAAATGACCGTGATGCCATAGCTGCAGCCCTTCGTACATGTGGACCGATTGATCCGAGGAAGGCTAAAGTGGTTAGGATTAAGAACACGCTTGAGCTGGAAAGATTCTGGATATCGGAGAGTCTGGCTGAGATAGTTAAGTTAGATAGGAAATTGTTGGAGAGGATAGAGTTCTTAAGTGAACCGAGGGAGATGCAGTTCGACGTGCTTGGAATGTTGGCAAGATAGAAGCTGCATAAATGGTACAGGTTAGTTTTGTACATTCAAGCTTTTCTTTTGCGGAGTTTTCTAATTTTGCTGATTGTTTCTTGTGCAAAACTGAAGATTCGGGTTCTTGTCTTTTTCCACGTGATTATGACACTTAAACCTAAAGAGACAGAGGTTATGAGAATAGAGTCCCATGGAGCGGGAAGTATTCCGCTTACGCTAGAATAGATTATTCCTCCCGCTGCAGCCATGCTTGTGTAAAGGATGGTTTTTCCAATGATTTCCAAGGCTAAAACGGCTAAGATTGGAAAATGCACTGAACCGAGAAGCATGAGTACTGGCGTGTCGGGTATGGGTGTTATGGAAAATATCAGGACGCTGAATAATCCTAGTTTCTTGACCCAGTTTGGAATTATTATCTCTTTCTGCTGGTTTACGGTAAACTTACCGATTCCTCGTCCTACTAGGTAGGCGCCCAGTTCTCCTATGCCTCCGCCTATGCCTCCTATTAAGCCGAGTGATAAGGGGTGCCAAAAGTTGGAAAGGTATAGAAAGAGGGGTATGAATAGTATGTCTTTCATTATTATGCTGAAGTGTCCTATGAAGGAAGCTAGGAACACTCCGAGAAGCCCTAAACTTCCTAAGCCTTCAGCCAAGGACAACGTTCTTCACCTTTTTTACGTTAGTACCATGCACATAGAAAGGCTAGATGGCATTTAAGCACTTGGGTATGTGAATAAACGTAAAACAGTTATGGATTATGAATACAGATGATAGATGCGGACAGTTTTCTTCTAATAGAATACATGCTGCAGATCATGCTTAAGCAAATTTAAACAAGACACTTAAGAAATACATTATAGCATATATTATTACGAGAATCCCGATGATCATTAGCACTATTGCAAGCGGATTGAATATTATGATCCGCTGTGTTTCCCACCAATCAATTGTGTAGAGTAGGTCAGATCTTTTATCTTGAGGCAAATCAGAATTTTCCAATCTATGTTCTAGACCTACTATGACCGTGTTAGGATACCATTGAATCAAGTATCCAGTAATTAAGAGAATTGCACCAAACGCGAAAAACTTGCTGATTTTTCTCATAACAGACATTTTTAGCATCTGACTTACTTGTTTAATTTCATATTACATTTAAAATTTGCCTTTTTTGTGTATAGGGGCATGTCTTGTTATGTTTTCAAGTTAAGTGTTCACTAAATTTTGGTTTTCTTTCACAACCACGTTTCTAAGGGTTCCAATCTTCTCAATTTCCACCTCAACAGTATCACCTGGCAAAAGATATTTTGGATGAGGCTTCATGAAAGCGGCTACGCCTGCAGGAGTTCCAGTTGCAATGATATCGCCGGGTTCCAGCGTCATCACGCGGCTGAGTTGATGAATTATCTCATAGACGTTGAACACCATGTTGCGTGTAGAGGAGTTTTGTCTCAGTTCTCCGTTCACTCTTGTGCGCATCCAGAGGTTGTTTGGGTCGGGAATCTGCTTTGTGAGGGTGATGCAGGGTCCTATGGGGGCAAAGGTGTCGAAGCTCTTTCCTCTTGTCCATTGTTTGTCTCCGAATTGGATGTCTCGGGCGGAAATGTCGTTGAACACGGTGTATCCAAAGATGTGTTTTTCAACGTTGGAAACTGGTATGTTTTTGCCTCTTCGCCCTATAATTACGGCTAACTCCACTTCGTAGTCCAGCTTTTTCACGAGGCTTGGATAGACTATGGCTTCGTTGGGTCCAATGATGGCTGTTCTAGGTTTCATGAAAATGATGAGGTTTTTAGGTATCTTTGCTCCTTGCTCTTCAGCATGGTCTCTGTAGTTCAAGCCTAAGCAGATAATCTTAGGGGGAGAGGGAACAGGAGCCAGAAGAGTAACCTCCCCAATTTTCAGCGTTGCCTTCCTCCTTGCGTCTTCTGGCGAAGTGCGCATCAACTCCTCTGCGACAGCGATGCTTTCAGCCTCATAGGATATCAGTTCCATTAAGCTTGCTGGAAGAGACTGTTTCAAAGCCTTTGAAAGCGTTGATAAGCACACAATTTCTTCGTTGATTAGGAAACCGTAGGATTCGATGCCTGAGTGGAGGTAGCGAACCAGTTTCAACTTTCTTGACCTGCCAGAGGTAATTGGATTTTGAAAGTTCCATTTATAATTTGAGGCTATCAAAGACATAGAGACGGTATACAGAGAACATTTTATCAACAGTAATCCATTAATTCAGCGGGGGTGGCATTAAATCGTTAAGGAAAAATATGGTCTATTTATGTTTGAAAGGTTATGTCAAGTAAAAGAAGTTTTACGGGAAAAGATAGCATATTTTTCTATAGAGTCGAGAGCTTTTCTTTCACTTCCTTTATCTTCTTCTTCAGCTCCTCAGCCTTCTCCTCTTCTTTCGTTGCTTTGTAACAATCAAGTGCATACTCCAGTGCGCTTAATCCGAAGCGGTCGAAGCCTTTTTTGAAGGCGAGGTCGGCTGCTTTTAGGAACCGTTCAATAGCATTTTTGTAGTCTTTGAGTAGGTAGTTGCACTCTGCCGCCTTAAACAATGTATAGGAGGCATCGAAATAGTTGCCTGTTTTTTCATATATCTCGGAAGCTTTGAGAAACTTGTCCACTGCCTCCTCGGGTTTTCCAATGTCGCAGAGAGCGGTTCCTTCTCGATGAAGCTTTATCGGGTCTTCTTTGGCTTTTTCATTACTCATATGTTCTTCACCTTAGGATGTTTACTTTATCCCTTCTTGTCCACTGCTTTTTAGGCTTTCCGCTTTTTTCACAGAACAACACAGTTAAAAAACACAGAGACGCTTTTCTATCAGAAAAGAACTAAGCGGTTTCTGAGGAGAAAGCTCAAATGACCTCAACTGAAGGGCTTCCGACAAAAGGAATCTACACCCTAATCATATTCTTGTCAAGCGACACCGAATTGAAAGTGGGAAAGCTAGGCACCCAAACGTTTCCAGCAGGATACTACACCTACACTGGCTCAGCTCTAGGCAAAGGAGCAACAAGCCTGAAACAGAGAGTTACACGACACCTAAAGAAACAGAAACAAAAGTTCTGGCACATAGACTTCCTCCTAGCACACGAAAACGCAACCATAACCGCAATTATAGCTGCTCAAACCAGTAGAAAATTGGAGTGCAAAATGAACCGTTACATAATAGAGGAGTTGAAACCAAAAATTCCAGTTGTGAACTTCGGCGCCTCTGATTGCAAAGAAAACTGCAAGAGTCATCTTCTACATTTCAATGGAGAAAACATTAGGTCGAAGATAGAGGCAAGCTATACTGACAAGCTTGGACTTAAACCCGTCATCATAGACCTCACCAGAAAATAGAGTTAGAAAGGATGAAAAACATTGACCATCACAATAAAGCAAGCCACAAACAAAGATTTAGAAACCCTCTACAAAATCGAAAAAGAATGCTTCACAAAAGAGGCATTCACAAAGAAGCAAATAGAAAACTTGCTACAAAACCCAAACGCAATAAGCCTAATCGCACAAACCAGCAACGAAACCGCTGGCTTCATCATAGGATTAATCCATCAAAGTAACAAAACAAGAATTGGACACGTCATCACAATAGACGTTGCCATCAAACATCGAAGAAAAGGAATTGGAACGAAACTCCTCAACGAACTTGAACAAAAATTCATCAGAAAAGACATCGAAACCTGCTACCTAGAAGCCCGCATCGATAATATAGCAGCACGAGAACTATACCGCAAACAAGGTTACAAACAAACGAAACAACTGAAACACTACTATCCCAAAAGAACTAACGGCATTCAACTCAAAAAGAAACTAAAAGCCTAAGAGTTTCCAGCCACCCTAAAGAATTTTCACCACTTCTAACCCATTTTTCCCATAGAACAGTTGATTGTTAAACAGCTTTCTCAAAGAAGAAACCACTTCAGCTTGATGAGCGCCAGTGTTAAGCAGAAAAAGACCAGTTATCTTTTCTGAAGCCAACATATCCAACGCATGACGGAGAAAGGTGAAGGTTTTCTCTCGTCCAATCGAAGTTAACAAGTCTGAAAGAATATCGAAGACAAAACAGACATTAGCATCCCTATAGGTTTCCAGAACCTTACTAAGACCATCCAGAATTAGAGGCGTATTCTTAGCGGGGAGAAGCACCTCATTTTCAGAAGTTGACTTTGGAATGGACGTTGAAAGAGATGTTAGGAAAAACTTGATTGATGGCTGTTTAGCCAAATACTTATGGAGCGGGCTCGTATTAGACGTGAAAACGACTATTGGCTCAACATTCGCTATACTCTCCTTAGCCAAACGGTCAACAACCCTCTCATAATCAGAGACGGGATCAAATTCCAACAGAATCTTACGACCAACCAGCCGCTCATGATCTAAACCTATTGTCTGCGAGAAGGAATTCACAGCCTCAAGAAGATCAATGAATCTTGCGGGTACTAGAACTCCTTCGCCAAAGGCTTTCAAAAGCTCAGTAACTTCCATCTCAGTCATATGTTCAACATTAATGGCAGTAATCTCCATTAGAAAAGGCGTATACACTAATCCCACAGGTTCCTTAGACTCCACCCATTCCGAGACATTCGGATCATTCCATCGGGGGTCTTGCCAATAGTCAGTTATCCACTTCTGCCATTGCCCATTGATAAAA
>QMYO01000090.1 GCA_003662715.1 Candidatus Bathyarchaeota archaeon
ATTCTACAGGTATATCATATTTTTCCGGCGCTTTTTGGTGGTGCTTCGACAGTTGTTTATCAGATTACCAAGGAATTGTCAGGAAAAGGGCATAAAGTTGATGTTTTGACCACAAACGCTCGCCTTAGACATGGAGAAAACAGAAATTTAGACGGAGTAAGTGTTTATCGTTTTCCCGTGGTTTCAGAAAAATTAGCCAATTACAATATAGTAATCCCTGTAGTCAACTTTCTTCTTTGGGTGAAGGATAGAATAGAAACTTATGATTGCATCCACATACATGGACATAAAAATCCCTATAGCATGGTTGTCCATCATTATGCAGTAAAGTATGATGTTCCTTATGTTCTGCAGGCTCATGGTTCTCTTCCCCGAATTGGGTCGTGGAAAAGGTTGAAGCGGGTTTATGATGTTTTGTTTGGTTATAGGTTGTTGAGGGATGCCGCCAAGGTTATAGCGCTTAGCAGGGTGGAGGCTGAGCAGTATACGCGTATGGGTGTGCCAGAGGAGAAGATCGCCATTATTCCTAATGGGATAGACTTGTCTGAGTATGCGGTTTTGCCGTCTAGGGGAGCCTTCAAGAAGAAGTTTGGCATACCTGAAGACGAGAAAATAATCCTTTACTTGGGCAGGATTCATAGGATTAAGGGCATAGACTTTCTAGTCAGGGCGTACGCTCACCTGAGAAATGAAATGAATTGTAGAGATGCTGTTTTGGTTATAGCTGGACCAGACGACGGATACCTAAAAGAAGTTCAGGAACTAACAGCCGCCTTGGGCGTTTGGGATTCGGTTATGTTTACTGGGTTTCTTTCCGAGAAAGATAAAATCGTAGCTTATATTGATGCCAACGTTGTTGTTAATGTTGAACCCCTTAATGTTTATGGGCTCGTCCCACTTGAAGCTGCGGCATGCGGGACGCCAGTAATAGTCAGCAAAGGCAACGCCATTAATGATGTAGTCCATGATGGAAAGTTCGGGTTTTCAGTTAAGTACGGTGACATCAACGGGCTTGCAGAAACTATGTGTAAAATGCTGGTGAACTATGGGTTACAGAGAGAGATGGGTCGAAACGGCCGTAAGTTCATATTTGAAAACTACAACTGGGCTAATATTGTAACCAAACTTGAAAGAGTCTACGAAGAAGTTGTTGAGGAATAAGATGCTATGAAGGAGCTGGTTAAAGTATATCCAAGGGCTTACTTGCAGATAGTTGGTATTGGACGAATGTATGAGGTTTTAAAACGATTTGTTAGTAAACTGAAGCTTGAGGATCATGTGGAGTTGTTATCTAAATCAAAAGCTGGCGTAATATATGCCGAGGGCGATGTAGAGAACCTCTGCAAAAACCTGATAAAGACTTATGAAGAAAGTGAAAGCTATAAAACCAACGCCATTCATTTTGCGAAAGAACACACTGGTCGGTTGTGGCTGACAAAGTGTTAAAAATTTATACTAGCCTAGTGCATGTGCAATGAAGATTTTGCAAGTATCACCCTATATCGACCCAAAATTAGGTGGACAAGAAAGACATGTGTTAACCTTGTCTAAAACTTTAACTTCTTTGGGTCATGAAGTGACTATATTAACTTGCCAACCTAACGTGCAACACTCTCAAAATTTTAAAGTATCCCACCTTGGCTCTAGAAACCTTTTTGGTTTACGCCTTATTTTTCCTAATGAGTTAATTAATTTCTTATTGGAAAATCAATTTGATGTATGTCATCTACATCATCAGACGTTTTTTGGTGAGACAATATTGCTGACTAACAAAATATGCAAATTGCCTACGGTTACTACTTTGCACTCTCAAATGATACGAAGATTGCCTGCAAAGTTTTTTTACGATAGGATTTCTTTAAGATTAATTAGTGCTTTATCAGGTAAAGTTATTTGTTTAAGCCCAAGAATCATGCAAAGCCTTGTTAGAAGGGGGCTTTCCCGCTCTAAATGTGTGGTTATACCTAATGCTATTAATGTTAAATCACTCAAGAATCGATTTCGAAAAATTCGAAAAGACCTGCCGAACCCTGAAGAATTCGACTTGCTTTTTGTAGGTCGATTAGAGCAACGGAAAGGCATTAAATGGTTGCTCCAGTCTTTAATTTTGCTTCATAAAAAAGGGAAAAAGGTAACTCTCAAAATAGTGGGTCAAGGCCCATTGAAAGACGAGCTCCAGCGCTTTATTTCGGCTAATGACCTGCGGCAACATGTAAATCTGTTAGGGTATGTTTCTGATGAGGAACTCTTGAAACTCTATTTGCTGACTAAATGTGTGGTTGTTCCCTCACTTTATGAGGGTATTCCTGGAGTAGCTCTTGAAGCAATGGCAGCAGGAAAACCGCTAATTGTTTCTAATATTCCGGGATTAGGGGAATTAGTTGTAAACGAAGCTAACGGATTACTGGTGAGCCCATTGGATGTCCAAGGATTAGCATCCGCAATCGACAGAATTCTGACAGATCCATATCCTATGAAGTCACACAATCATATCAACGAAAAAATACTCGCTGGATTTGACTGGAATATCGTCACTCACAAAATCTTGGAAGCATATCATAAGGCTCTAGATGACAGCCGAAACAATTAAGAATCAAATTCTAATTTTCATGCTAAAATATGCCGTTTACCGCCCTCTCGTTCTTATAAAGGATATTTAGAAATTCCTTCCCATCTTCAGCATATTCTATGTAAACGAGGTTGAACTCTGTGAAGATTCTTGTTTCTGCTAGAAAAAAAGAACTTATTTTCTTGGCGCTTCTGGCAACAGTCATCCTATTCACAAGGTATGTTTTGTTAATAAATTTAGAAACTTTATACTACGTGGACTCTTACACCTATGTGAATAATGCTATTCTGATATCACAAGGTCAAATGAATCAATCTTTAAGGGGATATCCGTTCATTTTCATCTTAGGAGTAATAGTCAAACTCTTTGCTGGTCTGGTTGATCCCATAAACTCAGCTATAATCTTGATGATAACATGTAACGTCGCGTTAATTTTCATTTTATATTTACTATCTAGACAATTTTTTAACGCTATTCCAGCCTTCTTCACCGCCCTTTTTGCATCACTTCAAACTAACCTTATTCTCTACTCGCTTGTTCCATACCTTGAAATTTTCGCTTATCTATGCGGATTTTCCTCGCTATACATTCTGGTCCGCCGTTTCTCTGAACTGAATCTAAAAATTATCCTGCTGGGCTTATTTCTATGCACAATGTCAATTTTAACACGATTCGAGATGCTTATCGTATTTTTCATACCCTTAACCATTCTTTTGTTGATTAATGGTTTACTATACAAAAATAACAGAAAATTAATTTCGCTAGTTATCATTTCGTCGGGTTTCTCTATTTTCTTATTTTATCCACAGTTACACAGTTATTATTCTGGTGTTACTAGGTTTGATCCGATCCATAGGCTATTTTTGGCGTTGCGTTGGGACATACTTACAAACGCTTTCAACTCGGTTTTCAACATCACTAGTAACGAATTGTTAAACACGTCTTTCAAGGCGATCCTTTTATTTGGTTTTTTGTACGTTTTCTTCACCAAACTTATTCTAAAATTAGTCCGTAGACAAGAGCATCACGAATCTAAGTTTGGCTTTTTTAGGAAATTAATTAATTACTTCGGCAGCAAGGCGCAAGTGGCAGTACTCTCATTGAGCATAAGTTTTTTAATTCTGTTGATTGTCACAGTTACCTACTACTCTGTCTCGTATAAAATAACAGATGGAGAACTAATTATTACTCCAAGACAGATTAGTTCTCGCTTTCTTATTGGCCCACAGCTATATCTAAGTTGGTTGTTTGTGTATTCTTTGTCTAAAATAGCTGAACAGATTTTTAAAGTTATATCTCTCGTGCATAAGAGGATCAAAAAATACATTTATGGAGTTGGAAAACCCGTTCTAAATAGTGGCTCGAGGAACCTTTTCTATGTTTTCCTTTTAATCGTGTTGATCTTTCCTTTCGTTCACAATACATGGGCTGAAGGGGCTACGCTCTCTAAAAATGCAAGTCAAACAATGGGGCTATACAGGGAAACTTCGCGATGGCTAGCAACTAACTTGAAGGAAAACGAGGTAGCCATTGTACCCCTTGAAGTAGTCTTCCATATACTCAATGCTGACTTGAGAAACAAAACAGTTACTTATAAGTTCTTCTGGGACAAACTTGGAGTAGCCCTCAGAGCAAACAACACAATAGAGGAATATTATCTAGTGCAAGATCAACTCGTCAGCTTTATTGAAGCGAACGGTTCCGTGAAGTACGTAGTTGTTGACTGGATGGATGCCTATTGTAAACCCATATTATATTATTCGCTAGGAGTGCAAAATGAACTTGTTCCTCATCTCAAAAAAGTTCATGAAGAGGCACTTATTCGTCCTGACCAGTGGGTCCCAAGAATCAGAGTGTACGAAGTTGTAAGATATGCTAGTTTATTTTCTATGGACTTTTCAGTTCCTCCAGAACAGTTTTCCCTTTTGCCACGCGCTGTTCTTGTTCAGTATGATTCAGATGGGGCTACAATTCACAAAGCAGATCCTTGTGTAGGTTTCTATCTTCCCCTCGAAGAAGGAATAAACGCTTCAAAACAGAACTACTTGACAATGCAATTTAGATTTGATGTGGAGAACTTGGAGTTACAGTTATTATTCTATTATGACAAGAACAGAGACGATAAATGGAGCGGATACGAAATTGATTATGTAAAGTCAGCGACTTTTAATCTAACGAAGCTAGGCTGGGCCGCAGGTGAATGGCACACTATTTATCAGCTCATTCCACATGCTGACGATCCAGTAGTTCAAATAGGAATAATATTGATGGGCGATAAAAATGGAACAGTTACACTCAAGAATTTAGCAGTATATACGGAAATACCTTTCGAAAACTGATGTCAGTTTAATTAAATCCATGTTAGGATGTCTCTGAATACAATGATTAACTTGGATTTTAGAATGGCTAAACCAAATTACGCTGATAAGGTGCTTCGGGCGATTGCCAAAGAAGCATTGGACTTTCTCCTCAAAAATGTGAATGCCAACAGAATAAAATGCATACTTCTGACAGGCAGCGTCGCCAACGGAGAAGGCACAGTAATCAAACATAACTCCTCTGTAATTACCAGCGATTTTGATTTCGTGATCTATCTAGACTTTCCATACTATCTACAAAATAGAAATCATTTCCAACATTTATCACAAGAAATTTCTACGCGACTCATAAATAGAAAAGTCAATACGCATGTCGTGTTTCTTCCATCTATTAAAATCCTTCAGACAGGTATCCGCTTCACAAGCTCGAGCATTTACGAGTACGAATTTGCTATCGCAAGCAAATGTGTCTTTGGGAAGGTGCAATCCTCTAATCTGACTGCGCGACCAACCAAAAAGGACGCGCTAGAACTAACGTTCACAGTAGTTAGCGACTTAGTTTTCTCTAATTTCAAAAGTCTCTCTAAAATCGAAGAGAGCTATATATACGCTAAAAGAGCTTTGACCCTCCTCAACTCTTTACTCATTTTTCATGGATTTTTCGCTGAAACGTATGAAAAAAGAATAAAAATCGCCCAAAAATGCGTACGTCAAGGAATACTTCCTATCACTAAGGATGAAGTGAAAATACTAGAAGTTTTTACACAGTACAAACTTTCGGGTTCTCTTCAGCAACTTTTAGACTCATTGTCTTGTAACGATGTATCTGATCTCCTTTACTTTCAAAGAGAATTTTTAACGAATCTAACAATAAAAATTCTTGACCATGAGCTCACCATCCTCGTCGAGGAAAAACAGGCAAAACCAAACTACAATAAATTTTCTCAAAAAGCAAAGCTTACCAAATTACTAGGAGAGTATTCAAAACGTTCAACGATACAACTGCCTTCCAGAATCTTGGGGCTTACTCTATACGTATTTTGGTCTTTCGCAAGAAACAAGACAAGAAAAGAATTATTCGCTACCTTTGCTTTTCACAAACAACCGCCAAAAACTCTTCTAAATGTACTTATAACACTGCTTTTACTTCACAATAACACCCTCGCAAGAAAATTTCTAGAGGAGATTTTTCCATGGATGAATTCCGATGCTACCGCCGGACCCCTTCAAAGAATATTCTCCCTCTGGCAGAGTGCAGAGCAAAGTATCAAATTATAAGAGTCGGGGCATTTCAAACCAAGGGCTAACATGAAAAATCTGGTTATATTCTTATACATCGATGCTTTAAACTCAAGCTTTCTCAAACCTGACGTTATGCCATTTCTGTCAAATTTTGCCGCAAAATACCATTATCAAGTTTTGGAAAACGTAATCGGCTATTCTTTCGCTATACAATCTTGCATACTTAGTGGAAGATACCCTGAGGAAACCAACCATTGGTTACCGTATTTCTACGCGCCTCAAAAGTCCCCGATGATTTTTAAGACTTTGAATAAAATCGGAGCGGTCATTCCATTTGATAGGTTTCCATTGCTTCGTTATTTAACGGTTGGTCGACTCAGAAGTTTTATTTTAGAAGAGGGTGTACGTGTAAATAACGTGCCGTTCAGCATAATCGACAAGTTAGCCCTTTATCCCTATTATTACATGTGTGAACTACCCTTTTTCGATGAGTTAAAAGAAGTATTAGAAAAAAAGTACCAAGTGCCACTAACATACATAGGTCCACCGAATGTAAGAAAACATTTTC
>QMYO01000091.1 GCA_003662715.1 Candidatus Bathyarchaeota archaeon
GCGGCGGACTGCTTTCGGACATAGTTTCTTCATAGGACCTTACAATTATTCGAGAATAAAACTTTATCTTCTCTCTAAATGTTAGCCTTCTGTTTCGCTCAGTTTTCTTTTCTCATTTCCTACAAAATAATGGCGCCGTTTCCCGATAAATCTTCCAAAAAACGGATAAAATGGCGACTTCTCGCTTTTTATATCTTAGATTTGTTCCAGCGAAATCTTTACATCTGGTCTTTTTTGTATATTTCTTATAAGTGCACAATCATTTTTGCCATGTTTTTTGGCTTTTTAACCTTCTTAATTAACGGCTCGTAACCTCAACCTTTTTGAGTACCTAGCATCTGAAGAAACTTCATAGAAAAGGAGCGTCAAGATTGGTTTCCAACGATTCCTTAGATAAACACATTAGCAATATTGTTAAACGCTACTCATCTCTATTTACACTTCCATCACACAAGAAAATTGTAATTTTGCTTTGCGTATTATGTGTACCCAGCGGGCTTCTGACAATCCTTCTATTAAGTCCTAACTATTTTGGTTTAACTATCGGCTTAATTTTCGGCTTAGCCTTCTTTTTCATTGTTTCGCTATCAGACCTCATAATCTACTTTAGTTTTATGAAGGAAGACCCAGTTTTCAATCTGAGGCGTTGCTCCGCGCTTTCCATCTTCTCCTGTCTAATGTGGTTTGCCTTCATTATTATAGGAAGCCTTATCACTGTGTTGCTTGAAAATTCGGCAATTTGGATTAAATTTTTTCTTTTGGGTTTTTCTTTTGCACTAATTCTTCGTTTATTGGTGTTTTCTACGATATCATTTGCGAGTCGCAGAGTAATTTTCTTCTCCTCTATCTTGCAACCAGTGTTATGTATTATCCCGCTTTTTTTCGTGAGTTCTGTAATAGGAAACATAGGGGTAGATTTCTTTCTGTTCTCTGCTATTTTTGTCCTCATTGCTGTGCTTGCAGTTTCTTTATTCACGTTTTTGGTGAATCGTGTTGGCAGAAAAGTTGTTGGAGTGGCATCTCTTCCCCTATTCAAGGCGTTTATGGCAAACTGGACAGAGAATCTGAATGCGCCTCTTGAAGGTTTTTTGGAGAAACTTGGCTATGAACAAGATGTGAAGCTTAGTCTGTTGGCATTCATGGCAGGTGGAAAAACAAAGGCTGTGATGGTTGTTCCAGCGTTTCATTCGGGTCCCTTTAGAAATGTTGGAAGCAGCCTTTTCCCATACAAGGTTCAAAATGCTTTAGAAAACAAAATGCAATGCGTAGTTTCCGTTCCTCACGGATTAGCTGGGCATGAACTTGACCTTTCGTCGCAACTTCAAAGTGAAAAAGTTATAGAAAAAATTCTTGAGTCAGTTGATTTTTCCATCTCTCATCCTAAGGCTACTTCCTTTATACGGTCTCAAAACAAAGGGGCGAGTGCAAGTTGTCAAATTTTTGGAGATTGCGCCTTTTTCACTTTAACCCTCTCGCCTAAAACAATGGAAGATTTGCCTCAAGAGTTAGAGCTCTTCATTGCTAACGAGGCTAAGAAGCGAGGTCTGTCCACTACGATGGTCATTAACGCCCACAACAGTATCAATGGACCTTTTAATTTAAATGAAGCATTAGAGCCGCTGAAAAAAGCTGCGCTTACCAGTCTAAAACAAGCATTAAACAGTGAACAAGCTTCCTTTGAAGTAGGAGCTGCAAAGATTGTTCCAAAAGAATTCGGCATCAAAGAAGGAATGGGACGCGGAGGGATAAGCGTAATCGCAACCCGAGTTTGCAACCGAACAACAGCGTATGTGACCATTGATGGAAATAATATGATGTCTGGGTTGCGAGAGAAAATTCTGTCATCACTTCAAGAAATCGGCATCGTTGACGGTGAAGTTCTTACAACAGACACTCATTCAGTGAACGGAGTCGTATTAACGGCACGCGGCTATCATCCGATTGGTGAGATAATGGACAACGCAAAGCTGATTAGCTATGTTCAGCAGGCTGCAATGAAGGCATTAAGCAATCTGGAACCCGCGGAAGCGTCATGGCACACGGAAACTGTTCCTAAAATAAAGGTTATTGGAGAAGAGCAAATAGGAATGTTAAGTCTAATCGCTGAAAAAACAGCTAAACAAGCAAAAAAATTAGGTGCTTCTTTGTTTTCAGCGACTGGTGTTCTTTTGGTTGCTCTGCTTACAATTCTCTAATGCTCAGTCCATGCCGCACTTTTTGAGTAGCCGTTCCCAACGTTTATCAATGATGTTCTGAAGGTCATCGATGACATGCTCAAATTCGGGTGTAAACAAGTGTCGAAAGCGACCTTGACCCTTCAAGTATTCTCTAATAGGCTTCTTGCGCTCAGGTCTTAAAGCAATGACTTTACTGGGCGCCGATAAAGAGTATTCACCGTTAACAGCCTCCCACAAGGGAAAAACACAAGTCTGCACGGCTAGGCGCGCAAACTCGATTGTTTTGCTTGTGTCATATCGCCAGCCACGCGGACAAGGTGCAAGTACATGCAGGAAGGCGGTGCCTTCAACTTCTAAGCCTTTTCGAGTTTTCTTGATTAAATCTTTCCAATGAGAAGGCGAGGCAGTAGCCACGTATGGAATGTCATGCGCCACCATGATTTCCGCAATGGGTTTCTTGTACTGAAGCTTGCCGGGAATCACGCGACCAGCAGGCGACGTAGTGGTCCATGCGCCGTGAGGTGTACCTCCACTTCTTTGTATGCCCGTGTTCATGTACGCCTCATTGTCATAGAGGACGTAAAGAAAGTCGTGACCTCTTTCAGCGGCTCCAGATAGAGCTTGTAGTCCTATATCATAGGTGCCTCCGTCTCCTGCGAAAGCTATCACATCAACATGGTCTTGCTTGAGTTTTCCCTTCTTCTTCATTATTTTTAAGGCTGTTTCAATTCCAGCCGCGTTAGCAGCTACGTTTTCGAATGCGGTGTGAATCCAAGGAATGTTCCATGCTGTGTAGGGATAAATGGTTGAAACGACCTCCATGCAGCCAGTTGCGTTTGTTGCTATAACGGGTCCTCGTGTAGCCTTCAGTATCTGTCGATACACGGTGGCGGGTCCACAGCCAGCGCATGCACGATGTCCCGGCATCAGTAGTTCAGGTTTTTCCGCTAAGTCTTTTAGTGTGAATTTCCATTCTGCCATCATTCTCTAACTCCTATGAATTGTATTTGTTTTTCAACACGTTTCGTTTTGAGGATTTTTTGTAACTCTTTGTAAATTTCATGTATGAGAGTTTGCGGCATGTCTCTTCCTCCCAGCCCATATACATAATTAACTATTTGTGGATGTGTTGGAGCATCATAAAGGGTGTGACGTATTTCGTGGAATACTGGTCCTCCGTAGGCTCCGAAGCTGTGACTTCGATCCATAACTGCTATGGCTTTCACGTTTTCCAAAGCTTTTGTTATGTCTTGTGCTGGGAACGGTCTGTAGGTACGTAATCGGAGTAATCCAGCTTTTACTCCTTTGGCGCGAAGTTGATCTACGACGGTTTTGGTTGTTCCAGCTGTTGATCCCAAACATATTGTTGCTATTTCAGCGTCTTCTAGCCGATAGGGATCGATTAGTCCGTTTCCATATTTTCGTCCACTTATCTTTCCGTATTCGTCGTGGATTTGTTTGATTTTTTGTGGTGCTCTTTTCATTGCTTCTTCTTGTTGTCTTTTGTGTTCAAAATAGTAGTCGTATAGGTCTAGTGGTCCCATGGTTACGGGGTTTTCTGGGTCCAGCTTAAAGGGCACCATTTTGCCTTCGTGATTTTTTATGAGGGGTATTTGTCGTGTTCCAATGAATTTACGAATGATTTCGTCGGGTAATACTTTAACGCTTTCCAGCGTGTGGCTGAGGACGAACGCGTCCAGCATCACCATGGTGGGTAAGAGTATGTCTGGGTGTTCAGCTATTTTGAATGCTTGTATGATGGAGTCGTATGCTTCTTGAGAGTTTTCAACGTAGATTTGTATCCAGCCTGCGTCTCGTTCCACCATGCTGTCTGCGTGGTCGCAGTGTATGTTGATTGGTGCGGATAAGGCTCGGTTCACTATTGCCATTACAACTGGTGCTCGGCAGCCAGATGTTACGTATAGGATTTCATGCATAAGTGCTAGACCAGCGGAGCCTGATGCAGTAAATGTTCTTGCACCAGTAGCTGAAGCGGTTAAGCATGCGGTTAGGGCGCTGTGTTCAGACTCTACGCATATAAATTCTGTGTCTACTTCTCCATTGTGTACGTATTCGCTGAATCTTTCCACGATTATGGTTTGCGGTGTTATGGGGTATGCTGCCACAACGTCTACGTCTGCTTGTTTCACGGCGTACGCTACTGCTTCATCTCCGCTTAGTGCACGTACTTCTTGCTTAGTTATAGCCAATTTCATCTTGTCTCCTTTTTCTATTCAAGCACCATTTTTATGGCTTCTTGAGGACATTCGTTGGCACATATGCCGCATCCTTTGCAGAAGTTGTAGTCAAATTCGATTTTTTCATCTTCTGATTTCCATTTAACCGCTGAGTCTGGACAGTCTATATAACATATTAAGCATTTGATGCATTTTTCCTCATCTAACACTGGTTTGAATGTTCTCCAATCTCCAGTGAAGTATTCTGTGGATGGTTTCCAGCACACCCCAGCTATTGGAAGTTCTTTCCAGCCTTTCTGTTTAGTTGTCATTCCGATTTCGCCTCTTTGTACGCTGTTTT
Organism: Candidatus Bathyarchaeota archaeon; assembly: GCA_003662715.1. Next base: position 4,716 of record QMYO01000091.1, read on the forward strand.
TATTACCTGTACATTTTTTTCAGCGATTTTGAGTGGGAACCGTTCTTTTACGGCTTTCTCTATGCTTTCTAGGCTCACTATTGGTACTGCGCGGGCAACAGCTCCTAGCATAGCGGTGTTTGTGATAGGCTTCCCGATTATTTTGACTGCAATGTCTGTTGCGGGGATAGTCCATACTTTACGTCCAGTTAGGTTTAGTTGTTTTCGAACTTCAGCAGGGCTTTCTCGAGCGTTTACAACTAGGATACCGTCTTCGGATAGCCCCTCAGTTACGGGAACTGTCTTAAGCAGAGTTGGGTCGAGGACAACTGCTATGTTTGGTGTGTATATTGCGCAGTGGAGGTTGATTGGTTCGTCGCTTATTCTAGTGAAAGCGCGCAGTGGTGCTCCCATGCGTTCTGGTCCGAATTCTGGGAATGACTGTATGTATTTGCCTTCATGTATAGCGGCTTTTGCGAGTAGTTCACTTGCGGTCCATGCTCCTTGTCCGCCTCTGCCGTGCCATCTGACTTCTTGAAACAATACCACCTTTCAGTTTTCTCCTATTCTTTGTTTTTACTTCTAATTGTTTTTACTTCTAAAATTGTCAAGCATTGAGCTTATTAAAGCTTAAGATTAACAGGCATCATAGGTCCCTTCGAGGCAAATTGGCTAGGTATGGAAAAATATAAGAGGACACAGTTTAATCCTTATAGATATCTGTCTTCAACTACGAATTCCGACATGCACAAGGAGGGAAAAAACTTGGCACAAGAAGAACAAGAAAAACAGAAAAAACCCGCGGAAAAGGTAAAACCTGAAAAAAAGGAAGCGGTTCCTAAAGAAACGACTAAGAAACCAGCTGAAAACGTGGTTCTCATTGGAAGAAAACCAGTGATGAACTATGTGGTTGCTTGTCTCACCTTCTTCAACAGCGGTGAAAAGGAGGTTACAGTTAAAGCGAGGGGGAGGGCAATCAGCAGAGCAGTTGACACGGTTGAGTTGCTTCGCCGAGCTTTCGTGAAAGACCTGGGGCTTAAGAACATTAAAATTGGTACCGAAGAAGTGATGAGAGAGAAAGGTCAAAAATCCAACGTTTCCACAATTGAGATAACGGTGGGCAAATAACCCAGCGACATAGAATACATATTACTATAAATTTTATGTTATGCTTCTTCAGCATTCTTGCTTAATATTCGGGTATAAGAGAAATGATTGATTAAAGAGGTTAATTAAGGAAAATTAGATGCTTCTCTTTCTGGTTTAGATAAGACCTCTATGGTTGTAAATGACCTAGTGGTGAGCTCCAACTCGCCAGTAAAACCCTTCTTTACGTATGCATTCTTAATTTCAATCCAAGTTCCAGCCGCAAAATCTCGAGCAATCTCCGCCAGCTTTCTCCAAGCTGAAACTCTAATCTTTCCCGTGTCATCCGCTAACTCGAAGGAGGCAACTGTTACTCTCTCCTCTCTAGCTGTGACAACTTCACGAACATTTGGAGCCGCTATAATTGTTCCCTTAACGGTGACTGGCCCATCCTCCTCTCTAATTTCAGATATTTTCTTTGTCATTTCTTCGTAAGGCGGAAGTTTTTCAGCCTCTGCCAACCTCGGGTTTAGCTTCAGCCTCCCGCGCCTACCAATGTTTAATCGCAGATTTCCAAATCGTTCACGCGTGTAAGCACCTTCAATTAATACTATGTCTCCTGGATGAAGCTGTTCTGAAAGAGCTGCTTTTTCATCCCAAAGGTTAAGGCTGACTACTCCAGTTTCGTCTTTAATTAAAAGCGTGGAAACCTGTCCCGTCTCGCCGTTTGGTCGTTTAAATTCTCTGACTTCTCCAGCGTGTATGACTCTGGCTAAGACATCTACATCTTGCATGTCTGGTTTTAGTTTCTGTATCTTTGTAATTTTCGGGGAAAGAGCGGAAATGTACTCGCCTTCAGTTGCGTCTGGCGGGAAAACTTGAATTTCACTTCGTGTTCCTACATGTAGTTCCAGC
>QMYO01000092.1 GCA_003662715.1 Candidatus Bathyarchaeota archaeon
AGTTAGGAAAAGGCTGCTAGCAGGTTTTTAACTATTTCTTCCTTGTTTGCTGGGTCTTCTAACAGAGTTTTGAGTTCTTTCCATGTTTCTGAGCATGTGGTTTTGTTGAGCCATTGTTTAAAATGCTTATCTGCTTGTCTCTTATTTTCTTTGGTGAATTCGATTCCAGCCTTCTCGAAGATTTCTTGCAGGTGTCTGGGTGTAACAAGTCATCTATTCTCACTTTGCTGTTTCATATTTTCTGTTTTGTTTAGAAAAATTAAGGATTTTCGAGAAAGATTAAGGATTGGCGTGTGCTGATTACATCATGCTTTCGAGGATGGGAGCGATGTCTACATCTTCTGTTGGCAATTTTGTGAGCGGCATATCTTTTACCTGCGGAAGACCGTCACGATACGTTGGTCTTTCTTCTTTGTAGAAGATTCCAATGGGTATTCGGTCTCCCCATTCGAAACTCTTCTCTAGTGCCTTCCATTTGTCGGTGTAATCATGTCCTTCCTCTTCCAGTTTGTAAACTCGCTCCTTAAACCAGTCATAAGTATTCAAGTAGTTGAAGGTGACGCAGGGCTGGAAGACATCAAGTAAGGCAAAACCTTTGTGCTTAATGGCTTCCACAATTAAGCCGGTTAGGTGCATCATATCGCCAGCGTATCCTCTTGCCACAAAGGTGCCATGGCTAACCAGTGCATGAGCGATGGGGTTTAACGCTGGAGGTATGGAGCCGAATGGTGTGGATTTTGTTTTGAATCCTTTTTGGCTGGTGGAGGTTGTTTGCCCTGTAGTTAAGCCAAGAACCATGTTGTTGTGCACAATTAGGGTTATGTCAATGTTTCTTCTGATGGCATGGCTGAAGTGACCCCAGCCCTCATCGTACTGGTCAGCGTCTCCAGCAAAGCCCACCACAGTTAAGTTGGGATTCGCCAATTTTATACCAGTTGCCAAAGGTAGCACTCTGCCATGGATGCCATGAAATCCGTTTACGTTGACGTAGTTAACCATCTTTCCATGGCAACCTATGCCCGATACAAGTACGACTTTCTCTCTCTCTAAACCTAACTGCATCAGAGCCTTTTTGAAGCCCATCAATATTCCGAAGTTTCCGCATCCAGGGCACCAAGTATTTTTGGCTGGCGTCTTTAAATCTCCAAGGGTCACCATTTCTTAGAGCACCTCCTTTATCCTTTGCGAAAGCTCTTTTGGATTAAAGGGTCTCCCGGTGTACTTCAGAATTTTATGGTCAACGGTCATGAGGAGGTGTTCCCTTATGAGGCTGGACAGTTGAGAGGTCTTGTTATTTTCCACCACAACCGTTTTTTTAGCTGATTTCAAAATCTTTTGAACGTTAGCAACTGGGAAAGGATTCAGATATATGATTTGGAGATAGTTGAGCTTCAACCCTTCCTTACTAAGAATTTTCATGGCTTCTCTTATTGGTCCCTTTGTGGACCCCCATCCCAAAATCGTAACGTCTGCTTCTTTAGGGCCGTAAAGCTTGGTTGTTTCATAGTTTTCTAATTCTCTGATGAGGACGTTTAGTTTCTTAAACCGTTTATCAACCATTTTAGTGGTTAACTCAGGGTCATCGGTTGTGTATCCAAGTTCATCATGTTCATCGGCGTTGGTCCTGACTATGGCTCCTCTCATCCCAAGCATGGCTCTGGGCGAGACGCCGTCTTCCGTGAACTTATGTCTCTTGTATTCTTCTTCGCCCACATATTCCTCCTCTGCCAATAGAAGCCCACGGTCAATTCTAATTCTGTTCTGGTCAAAGACGTCTGCGGCTCCGTGGCTTTCTACGAGGTACTTATCTGTGATGAGGATGACGGGTATCTGGAACTTCTCTGCTAGATTGAAGGCTTCCATGGTTTTGTAGAAGCACTCCTCCACATCCCCTGGAGCTATGACCACTCTCGGAAACTCTCCCTGAGAAGCATGAATTACAAATCTGAGGTCTCCCTGACCCGAATAAGTGGGAAGACCAGTGCTAGGTCCTGGTCTCTGTGCCAGCATTATCACAGCAGGCGTCTCAGTCATACCTGTCATGCCTAAGCCTTCACTCATGAGGCAGAAACCGCCACCCGAGGTGGCTGTCATAGCCCTAGCTCCAGCGAAGAAGGCGCCAGCAACCATGTTGATGGCGGCTATCTCGCTTTCTGTCTGAATCACAATCATATTGTATTTTCTATCGAGCGGTGCCATGAAGTGAAGCACTCCAGTTGCTGGGGTCATGGGATAGGCGGCATAGAATTTGCAGCCTGCACGGATAGCGCCGAGACCCACCGCCTCATTTCCGGTGAGGAATATTTTTCGTTTTCCATCAGTCTGCGTTTTTTCCAGTCGATACTCGAAGTTTCCCGCATAGTGCTCTTGAGCATAGTCATATCCCATTTTTGCCGCTTTTATGTTTGATTCTGCCACTTTTGGCTTAAACGTGTCTCTCATGACCTCGTTCAGAATTTCTAGGTCATAGTCCAGAAGACCTATTGCGGCTCCTAGAGCCACGGTGTTTCTCATGATTATTGCTCCATTTAGTTCCTTGACTATTCTCCTCAAAGGCACCGGGTAGAGTTTTAGGTAGTCTCTGCTCAGTTCTTCATTGCTTAGGATTATCTCTTCCCCATCGTATACTATTCCTCCGCCTGAAACAAGTTCGTCTTTATGGCGAAGAATGGTTTCTTTGTTCAGTGCCAAAAGCAGGTCAATGGTGTCGGCTTGAGAGTAAATCTCTTCTGCGTCTGCTCTTGCAATGTAGAAGTTGTGTCCTCCCCTTATGAGGGATTGATAATCGTTGGTGCCGAAGACATAGAGTCCTCCTCTTAAGCATGCTTTGGCGAAGAGGAAGCCGGAACGGGTTATTCCAGCTCCTGCTTCTCCTCCAATTAGTACAGAAATTTTGTTCACAATCACGTTATGCACCAGGTTAGATGAGTTTCTCGTTGGTTTCTAAGTTTGTGATGTGTATGGCGTTGAAGGGGCAGGCTTCTGCTGCTTCTCTGATGCATTCCAGTTCGTCTAGTTCTAATGTTTCTGCGATGGTTTTGTTTAGGTTAAGCCGCGAAAAGATTTGTTTTCTTTCATTTTTAGTCATGAATGTGAACTGAACCTCTGCGTTCTCTACGCCTTCTATGCTCTTTATTGCGTTTTCTACGTCAGCCTTTATTTTATCCGCTAGAGGACATGATGGAACAGTTAATGCAATGGTCACTGAGACGCTTTTTCCTTGAACCTTTACGCTTCTGAGCATGTTTAAATCTATAATATTTATACCGATCTCAGGGTCTACAACCGTTCTTAAGGCTTCAACCACTTGACTTTTATCAATCATAACCTTCACGCTTCCTTGCATTCATCAACTTAAACGCCATTAACGCTTCATGCGTTTGATTATTTCTCTGCATTCATCCGCATGTTCACACCAGTCTAGACACGATGGTTCCTTTCCAGGTCTGCTAACTTCTCTGTTGCATTTGTCGCATATCCCAGTGTCTTCGTCGCTCCAAATCTCCACGTTTCCACCGCAGTTAGGACATGGAAAATATTCAGGGACAGGTCTAACAAACTTCTTTATGCCTGGGCAAGTTCTGGGGTCTGTTCCAAACAAGATTTCTTCATCTCACCAACTAGTTATAGGGAGTGGGGGCGGGAGAGTTTATCTCCCTTTATGCTAATTATCTCCTTTTTTAGAGGGATATTCTTTTCTGAAGAGTCTAATGCTTCTTTGACGAGACGATATAATCCAAAGCAGCATGGAACTTCCATGTTGACTACGGTAACGTTTTTAATGTTGGACTGCTTGAATATCTCGGTTAGTTTCTCCTTGTAAAACTCGGCATTATCAAGTTTAGGACATCCAATCACAAGGATTTTGTCCCTTAAGAAGTCGCTGTGAAAGTTTGCGTAGGCAAAGGGTACACAATCAGCTGCTATTAGCAGGTCTGCATTTTCAAAGAATGGTGCAGTGGGTGGTAATAACGTTAGTTGTACGGGCCACTGGGAGAGCATTGATTCTCTCTTCTCTGTAGTGGTCACGGTTTCTTTTTCTGTAGGGTTTCTTTCAAAATGCATTACTTTTGCTGAGGGACAGGAGTGTTGGGTGTGATGGGCGTGATGAATTGCAGGAGCGGTTTGTTCTACCTTTAAATGTTCTTTTACTGCCTCTTCATCAAATTCTTCTGCTTCTCTCTCTTCAATGGTTATGGCGCCTACGGGGCATTCTCCTAGACAGGCTCCTAAACCATCGCAGTATTTTTCGCTGACCAGCTTGGCTTTTCCATCAATGATTTGGATGGCTCCTTCTGCGCATGCAGGTACACATAGTCCGCAGCCTGTGCATTTTTCTTCATCGATTTTGATTATGCTTCTTAAAACCATTTATTTTTTCACATCCCTTCAATAGCGAGTCACGTATAATGAGTTTGAAGCGTCTTTTTTCTTCTGTTGGTGAAGTTGTCGGCTCGTTAGGCATTTTCCTTTTGTTGGGCAGTATTTTTTGGCGTGGTAGACAAATGTCTCGAATAGCGATTCCATTGTTTCTTTGTTCAGAGAGTAGTAACGTTCTTTTTTCCTTCTTTCTGAGAAGATGAAGCCGCATCTTTCTAAGGGTCTAAGGTTGTGTGAAATCATGCTTTGCTCTTGGTTTAGTGCTTTGGAAATTTCAGTTACGTTTTTTGGTCCGTCGCGGAGGAGTTCTAGGATTGCTAGTCGTGTGGGGTTTGATAGTGTTGAGAAGAATAGGTAGCAAGTTTCGCTTAGGGTTTGCTTCATATACATCACCTATTAAATGAAATTTTTTTCATTTGAAATTATCTTCATATTACTCTTATAAGCTTTATGGTGAAAAAATAATAACCAACACTCAAAATGAGAAAAAAGCATTAAAAAGTTACAAACCACCCTACAGCTTGACTCACCCACAACTTATGAAACATATTTAAAGATAATACACCTAAACTAATCTCAACCCAACGCGAGTTTAAGAGTTGAAGACCATGAAAAAAGTGTTACTTCTAGTAGAAAACGGCTTCGAAGACCGAGAATTACTGTATCCATACTACCGCTTTCAAGAAGCAGGCTACAAAGTAGACGTGGTGGGACCCAAAGCCAAAGTTACCTACAACGGCGAATATGGACTTACAATGAAATCTGACCTTTCCCCCGAAGACGTTAACATTGACGATTACGTGGCAATAATTATTCCAGGAGGACGTGCCCCCGACCGCATGAGAACAAACAAGGGCATGGTCAATTTAGCGAAAGAAGCTTTCAAAAAGGGCAAAGTGATAGCTGCCATCTGCCATGGCGCCCAACTTCTCATAGAGGCTGACGTTGTGAAAGGAAAAAAGGCTACCTGCTACGTCGCCGTGTCCACAGACTTGAAGAATGCTGGCGGAATTTACTTAGACAAGTCAGTTGTGGTGGACGGAAACTTAGTGACATCACGGTTTCCAGCGGACCTTCCAAACTTCTGCCGCGAAACCCTGAAACTTCTAGAAAAAAAGTAGCGCGTCCGCATTATTCTTAATCATTGTAACATGGCTAATAACAAGTTAACAGATGATACTGCCGCGATGCGGAGTGAACTATTTAACTATTAATACTGGGCATTCCGCTTCATCAGCTACCCTGTCACTAACGCTTCCTAAGAAAAACTTCTTGATGCTGCCTAACCCTCGACTTCCCACAACTATGATGTCAAAGTTCCCTTCCTTGGCAGTTTCAACTATCTTATCAGCTGGTCGACCTTCCACTAGCTTAGTTGAAACTTCCAAGTTAGGTTTGATTTTCTTAGCTTTTTTGAGCGCTTCTGACAACACTTTTTCATGACTAGTTTTCAGTTCATCTGAGTATGTGTCCATGGCTAATGGAGGAATAGTTGGCACGCTGGTAGCTGGATAGGTACCCAACGGCACAATAACTGGTGAAACGACACTTAATAACACAATGTTTGCGGAATACTTCGCACCTAGGTCAAGTGCAAAATCTAACGCTTTGTCTGCGGGTTTAGAACCGTCAAGAGCCACTAGAATTTTTTTAATCAAGCCTTGCTTCTCCACAACACGAGCTTGCGACATAATCTACTCATGCTTTCCAGCTGCTAAAATGTCTTTCTCTGCTACACACAACCTAATTCCACTCAAAAGAAAGGAATAATGTTTTCTTATCATCGCTTTTTTATTGAAGAACAACGTATAAACAAGCTTCTGAAAAGGTTGATGTTAACATGAATTGGCCCATCTTCACTTTTATCGCCACCATGTTCTGGGCTGTTGGTGTTGTAATAGACAAATACATCTTAACGAAGCACATGCAAAATCCCTTCTCTTATCAACTTTTCCTCATAATAGTAGAGGCACCAGTTATGTTGCTCCTCTTAGCCACATCAGTTTCTACCACGCTTCCCTAGTCTCTATTGGGCATTGTTGCTGGCCTTGGCATGTATCCTGGATTCATTCTTTACTTTAAAGCCATAGCAATAGAAGAATCATCCCGAGTGATTTCGCTGTGGTACACAGGCATTATCTTTGTTCCTATATTTGCCTATATATTTCTGGAACTTGTGTATAGGGCTAAAAT
>QMYO01000093.1 GCA_003662715.1 Candidatus Bathyarchaeota archaeon
CTACGCTGAAATCGTTGGAGAGAAGGAGATAAATGAAATACAAGCGTTAGCCGAGAAACTTGTCGATAAATCAGTGGTTCATGTGAACTCTACGTCCTTTGGTGGAGGAGTATCGGAGATTTTGCATAGACTTGTTCCCCTAATGAAGGACGTAGGCATGAATGCGGAGTGGAAAGTAATCAAAGGCAGCACGGATTTCTTTAACGTTACAAAAACTTTTCACAACGCTCTTCAAGGAAAAGAAATATCCTTAACTGAAGAAATGAAGAAACTTTATCTCCAACACAACGAATTAAACGCCAAATTGCTTAGCCTCGACTATGATTATGTTGTAATCCATGACCCACAACCACTAGCCATAATCAACTATAGTAAAGAAAGAAAAGGAAAATGGATTTGGCGTTGCCACATTGACATGTCCAAGCCAAATGAAGAACTTTTGAGTTTTCTGACCCCTTTCCTGGTTAAGTATGATGCTTTTATCTTCAGCTTAAAGAGCTATGTGAAGAAGCCTATAGAAGACATGAACGTATCCATCATTACTCCTTCCATAGACCCCTTAAGCGATAAAAACAAGCCTTTATCAAACAGCCAAATTTTGGCAACCTTAGAAAGATATGATATAGACTCAGACAGACCAATTTTAACTCAAGTTGCAAGATTTGACCCATGGAAAGACCCGTTAGGAGTCATCGATGCTTATAGAAAGGTGAAAAAGAAGATTCCAGAAGTCCAGCTCCTACTGATAACAAGCATGGCTCCTGATGACCCTGAAGGATGGGTTTACTACGAGAAGACGGCTCGACATGCAGGGGAAGACTACGACATTCACCTCCTAACCGACCTTATAGGAGTTGGAAACTTGGAAGTTAATGCCTTCCAAAGAGCCACAGATGTGGCATTACTAAAATCCATCCGCGAAGGCTTTGGAATGACCGTCACAGAAGCCTTATGGAAAAAAGTTCCCGTAGTCGGCGGCAACGTAGGTGGAATTCCCCTTCAAGTCATCGACGGCGTCACAGGATTCCTTGTGAACACCGTGGAGGAAGCCGCTGAAAAAACACTTTACTTGCTTAGGAATTCGGAAAAAGCTAAAGAGATGGGGAAAAGAGGAAGAGACCATGTCTTAAGAAACTTTTTGATAACAAAGCACCTTAAAGACTATCTCAAGCTCTTCATTCAGCTTTCGCGTGAAAACTGAGGTCGCTACAATAGCGATTTAATTTGTGGATGATGATTATTAGGTAAAAATAAGGATGGAAACACTTTGAGGCTCCATCCATCCTAACCAAATTTTTATTATACATATTAATCTCTATTCAGTTTTAGAGGTGTTTGCATGAGATTAGAGAGTAAAGATTTTCAAGATGGCAGCACAATCCCTTCCGAATTTACTTGCGATGGAAGAGACATTTCTCCACAGCTTTCATGGGAAGACGTGCCTGAAGGAACAAAAAGTTTCGCTCTAAGCGTCACCGATCCAGACGCGCCTGGAGGAGAATTTATTCATTGGTTGGTATATGATATTCCTCAAGATGTAAGAAACATTGACCGCGCAAGCGTGCCTGAAGGAGCGGAGCAGGTTGAAAATGACTTTGGCAAAAAAGAGTATGGAGGACCATGTCCACCTTCAGGAACACATAGATACATTTTCACTCTTTTCGCCCTTGACACTGAACACTTGAAAGATGTAAATCGAAACAACTTCTTCGATAAGGTTGAGAAACATAGCCTTGCCAAAGCAGAGTTGAAAGGGCTATACCAGAGAAAGAGATAATTTGAAATTTGGAGCTTTCTTGACTAATTCATGGAAAACGCTTACTTCGCTTCTTTTTTGGTTTTTCTAATCCAAACTAGAAAGAGAGCATGAATACAAATTCGCTAATCATTTTGCCAAGATGACTGAAAAGCAAAAACATGGATGTTTACAGAGCATGATATGAATTATTCTTTCCACGTTTTTAGGATTGTTAAGTATTCACTCGTTGTGATGTTAGAGTTTTCTTGAATCATGGCTATTGTGTTCCTTAATTCTTCTAGATTCGTAGCCCCAATTTTTATGACAATGTCGTTTGATCCGTGGACTTCCTGAACCATGTTAACTCTTTCCATCGCGACAAGTTGTTTCGATATTTCATCTATCTTTCCATGCTTTACTTTAATCAGCATATAACAGAAAACTTGACTTTCATATACACCTTTGTCAACCACCACCGTGTACTTTTTTATGGCGCCTGCTTTGATCATTTTTTTTACTCGAAAATGAACTGTGGCGTCGGAGATTCCTAGCTCTTTACCGATTTCAGTAAAGGGAGTTCGGGCATCCTTCTGTAAAGCTTCAATTATCTTTCGGTCAATTTCATCCAATTTTTGACTCATTATTTCTCACTGCTGTATCTTCACTTGGTTATGTATGGTATGGTTTAACATGCTTATATATGTTAAGAATTTCGATAAATTTTTAAGAAACTCTTAAATATTTGCGTAAAATAGAACCAAAAAAACTAATGGAGGTGTTAGAATGTCTACAACTCCTCAACTTGCTGGAACACCCGTTCTCATATTGAAAGAAGGGTCTAGCAGAGAACGCGGAAAAGAAGCTCAACACGCCAACATTATGGCAGCAAGGATTGTAGCAGAAGCAGTGAAAAGCGCTCTCGGACCGAAAGGCATGGACAAGATGCTGGTGGACAGTTTCGGCGACGTAACCATAACCAGCGACGGACGTACAATTTTAGACGAGATGGACATTCAACATCCCGCAGCAAAAATGATGTTGGAAGTTGCAAAGACTCAAGACGAGGAAGTAGGTGACGGAACCACCACAGCAGTCGTTATCGCTGGGGAATTATTGGGGAAATCTGAAGATCTCATTGAAAAGAATGTTCATCCAACCCTTATCATTGACGGATACAGAAAGGCTTCGGAAAAGGCTCTTGAAACGTTGGAAAAAATCGCTATCTCAGTGAAGCCTAATGACAAGAATTTTCTGAGAAAGGTAGCTATGACATCAATGGCTAGTAAGCTGGTGGCAGAAAACCGAGAACATCTAGCTGACATTGCTGCCTCAGCTATTCTACATGTCGCTAGAAAAGTTGCTGGTCAATATAAAGTTGATTTAGACGATATCATGGTTGAGAAGAAGCCAGGCGAATCTTTGACTGCCACTAAACTCATTGAAGGTCTTGTCCTTGATAAAGAAGTAGTTCATCCTGGAATGCCGAAGCGCATAGAAGCTGCCAAGATTGCTCTCCTTGACTGTGCATTAGAAGTAGAAAAGACGGAGTTTGACGCAAAACTCAATATCGAAAGCCCAGAGCAAATGGACGCCTTTCTAAAACAAGAGGAAAACATACTTAAAGATATGGTGGAAAAAATAGCAAAGACTGGCGCCAACGTCGTCATCTGCCAGAAAGGCATAGACGATCTGGCTCAACATTTCCTCGCTCGAAAAGGAATCCTCGCTGTGCGTAGAGCAAAGAAGTCCGATATGGAAAAGCTCGCCAAAGCCACTGGCGGAAAGATCGTCACTAACCTAGATGACATAACCGCAAAGGATCTGGGCTATGCCAAACTCGTGGAGGAGCGGAAAATAGGCGACGACAAAATGACTTTCATCGAGGGATGCAAGAATCCTCGTGCTGTCGCCATTCTCATACGCGGTGGAACTGAACGCATCGTTGATGAAGCAGAACGATCACTGCACGATGCTTTATGCGTTGTTCGCGATGTTATAGAAGAACCAAAAATTGTAGCTGGTGGCGGTGCACCAGAACTAGAGATTGCCCGAGCGATTAGAGAGTATGCAGAAAGCCTTCCGGGAAAAGAACAACTTGCAGTGCAATGCTATGCTGATGCTCTAGAAATCGTACCTACAACTCTTGGAGAAAATGCTGGTTTAGATCCAATCGACATCTTATCCGATCTTCGAGCTCGTCACGAAAAGGGTGAAATATGGGCTGGAGTAGGCGTTCAAGAAGGCAAGGTGGAGAACATGAAAAAACTCGAAGTTTTTGAGCCCCTAGCAGTCAAGAAGCAGATAATTAAATCGGCAACTGAAGCGGCTTCCATGTTATTGAAGATCGATGATGTAATAGCGGCGGGAAAGATGAAGACTCCGTCAACACCGTCGAAAGGTCCTGGAGGAGAAGGCGGTGGAATGCCTCCAGAATATTGAGAATAAAAAGTAACTAATGAATGGTTGAGGTGGATTAGTATGGCATATTTGGCTACACAAGCTGGACAGCCTGTGCTTATTCTTAAGGAAGGGACTTCACGTAGACGAGGCATAGACGCTCGAAGAAATAACATCATGGCTGCTCGAATCATCGCTGAAGTCATAAAAACTACTCTAGGTCCCAGAGGCATGGATAAAATGCTCATTGACAGCCTCGGCGACATCACCATAACCAACGACGGCGCCGCCATTCTCGATGAAATCGATGTGGAACACCCCTCCGCCAAAATGATGGTGGAAGTAGCTAAGACTCAGGATGATATGGTTGGCGACGGCACCACCACTGCAGTAGTGTTAGCTGGGGAGTTGCTACGAAAGGCAGAGGAGCTGCTTGAGCAAGGTATTCATCCTACAGTAGTTGTCAGCGGCTACCGAAAGGCTCTTGAAAAAGCAAAAGAAATCCTTGAAAAAATTGGGATTGATGTGGACCTTAATGATCGCGAAATCTTGAAGCGGGTTGCCTTAACTTCCATGGGAAGCAAAGCTGTGGGCGCAGCTAAGGAGCACTTGGCTGAAATAGCCATTGACGCCGTGAAACAGATAACTGAAAAGAGAGGAGATAGAAACGTAGTTGATATCGACAATATCCAGATCATCAAAAAGGAGGGAAAGAGCCTCTTTGACAGTGAACTCGTTAAAGGCATTATCATCGACAAAGAAGTGGTTCACGCTGGCATGCCTAAACGTATCGAAAACGCCAAAATTGCCTTGATAAACGCACCCCTTGAAGTAGAAAAAACAGAGTTCGACGCAGAGATTAGAATACGGAATCCCACTCAAATGAAGGCCTTTCTAGACCAAGAGAACCAAATGCTCAAGGAGATGGTTGAGAAAATCAAGAAGACAAAAGCCAATGTCGTCATCTGCCAAAAAGGAATCGACGACTTAGTCCAGCACTTCCTAGCCAAGGAAGGCATCTTAGCTGTACGAAGAGCTAAGCAGTCAGACATGGAGAAACTAGCGAGAGCAACCGGAGGCAGAGTGGTCAACAACCTTGACGACCTTAGTCCTCAAGACTTAGGAGAAGCTGGACTAGTAGAGGAACGGAAGATCGGAGAGGACAAAATGGTCTTCGTGGAGAAATGTAAGGATCCACGCTCTGTTACGGTGTTAATCCGAGCTGGTCTAGAGAGAATGGTGGATGAGGCAGAGAGAGCCATGAATGATGCTCTATCCGTCGTTGCAGATGTTACCGAACATAACAAAATCGTGGCTGGAGGAGGCGCCGTTGAAGCAGCGATAGCTAAAGAGCTTCGCGACTACGCTACTAAGATAGGTGGGCGAGAGCAACTTGCCATAGAGGCTTTCGCCGACTCAATGGAAATCGTTCCTAAAGCCTTAGCTGAGAACGCTGGCCTTGAACCAATTGACATACTCGTAGCTTTAAGATCAGCCCAAGAGAAACCTAAAGGATACCTTATGGGCGTCAACGTCTTCTCAGGCGAAGTTACTGACATGCACAAAAACGGTGTAATTGAACCCGTTAGCGTAAAGGGGCAGGCGATAAAGTCTGCAACCGAAGCCGCATCCATGATCCTAAGAATCGATGACGTAATCGCAGCAACAAAGCCTAAAGAAGAAGAAAAAACAGAGGGCGCAAAAGAAACAGAAGAAAGCGAGCCAGAATTCTAACAGAGGAAATACTTATGGCAGCTATAAAGGAGGTGCCCACAAAAACCAGTCGCTTCGAACGCATAGGGGCTCACACCCACATTAAAGGTCTAGGTTTAGACAAGAACCTAAAAGCGGTTAAAGTTAAGGACGGAATGGTTGGTCAAGAGAGAGCTAGAGAAGCAGCCGGCCTAGTGATTCAGATGATCAAGGAGGGAAAACTAAGCGGCAAAACCGTAATCCTAGCAGGTCCCCCAGGCACTGGAAAAACCGCTATCGCCGTTGCCATGTCCAGAGAACTGGGTGCCAACGTCCCGTTCATACAGATGAGCGGAAGTGAAATCTATAGCAGTGAACGGAAGAAGACCGAGGTCCTTATCGAAGCCATTAGAAAATGCATCGGCGTGGAAATCCATGAAATGAGGAAGGTATATGAAGGTGAGGTAATAAACGTCGACATCAAAACAACCTCCCACCCCTACAACCCCTATCAAAAGGTTCCTGAGAGCGTTCGACTCACGCTGAAAACCACTAAAGAGGAGAAAACAATCGAGGCAGGAGCCACCATAGCCCAACAAATCATCCAGCAAGGCATCTCAGAAGGAAACGTGGTGCAAATCGACGCAGAATCTGGAAGAGTAGCTAACCTCGGCTTGAGCTTGGAAAGCGCTAAAGGCAAAAGCTACGATGTAGATA
>QMYO01000094.1 GCA_003662715.1 Candidatus Bathyarchaeota archaeon
ATATAGTATATGGTAATATATTATATCTCGGAGAACTAAAGAGGTGATTAAACATGAGTGAAGAGGAAAAAATTAAATGCGAAATATGTGGCGAAGAATTCGACCCAGACGAAATAGTATTCATAACACCCGATGGTGAATACGAATACCCTTACGGTACAGATGGATTAGCAATATGTGAATACTGTCTTGAAGGAGAAGAATCCTATCCTGTGGCTAGGGTTACAATAGGGTATAAGGGATATAAACTGCCTGTTCTAACACTTTACGGGCACTTCTACTTTGTTGCGGAAGACGACATACCCAGCGATATTTATGATGAAGTAATGCCGATAATACATGAAATCGCAGATGAACTTCACGAAGCTATTAGATGGGTTCATGTTGATCCTTGGAGAGGCTATTACGACATTAGCTCGGATAAGCTAAGTAAATGGGTTCTCGTAGCTGATGACTGTATTTTAGCGGGATCCGATGATGCTAGGGAGCTTGAGAAATTCGATGAGGAACTTAGGAAAATAAGTGAGGATCTAGGACTAGTCTGGGCCAGAGCAATACTGACAACTTCTAACCTGTTCTCTGCTGGCTATTACTTCTTAGTGAAGAAGGTTAAGGATCCATTGAAAACGTTAGCTCTAATGGCTAAGGTTCCAGAGTTAAAAGCCAAGTACAGGGATTGGAACAGGTTTGTAATAACGGCCTTAACCGGTAAGACAAGAGTTGAAGAATTTGATGAAAAAGACAGGTACATTGTGGAGTTTGCTAATAGAGTTTTCGTCAAAGGTGAAAACCCTGAAGAAGTTTTCAAGGATATTGAAAAGAAAATAAGAGGTGGTAAGTAATGGCGCCAACAATATACCATTTAATACCTCTTTTTAAAGCCTCGGCAATAGTTAAGATACTTGGTTCCGGCGAAAAGAAAGTCATCAAGATCGTTGACAGTCATGGAACATTAATGGAAATAGGCTATGGTAATGGAAAAGTAGTTGTCTACCTTAGAAACGACTACTATGCGAAAATCGAGGAAGAGGTGAGAAAGAATGAGGCGTGAAACCAGATGGTACAGGTTAAAGCCAAGAGTAATAGTTAACATCAGGAAACTCAAAGAAATATGTGAAGAAGGCGCTTACAAGGGGGTATTCTTAAACTATGATGGTATTGAGGCTGATAAGGATCTTAGCGTTAATGAAGGAATAATAACCGTTGCTTTCGGAACAGCTTTCGGTGGTAGGCCAGTTCACGAGTGGAGGTTCCACTATAAGTACAGGGTTCATAAAGACGGTGTTAAAGCATCATTAACACATTGGAAGCTTGAAGAATGGCATACCGAGTCACCTAATACTCTTGGATTTGCCTTATTCTTCCCTGAAGCAGTAAGGCCATTCTGGACAAGTATCGGGGAAGCAAGAGCTATGGCCCATGAGAAAGCAGTATCTGTACTACATAAGCTAAGTAATGCCAAGAAGGTTAGGACCAAGTTTGGTTGGCTATGGGATTTCCAGCTAGAAGAAGTGAAGGGATGGATTAAATCAGGGTTAAAGGTTGTCCATTATAGGTGTAGGAACTGTGGCCAACACGCCTACGCTACAGGGTTTAGAGGGTTCTGCAGCAACTGCTTAAGTTCCAACGTTGAAGTAACCGATGTAACTCTTGAAGACCTAAAAATACTTGAAACCAAATAACCTTTTTTATTTATTTCACGGAGGTGATTGGAAATGTCTCCTCCTATCGAGAAAATGTATAGGAGAATGATTTTAGCTAACCTTAGGAACGCTATTAAGAGGAGAAAGGAGATTATGAGTAATCCACTGTGGTTTATAAACCCTAGAAATCTGGTAGAAATAATCTATTTAAACAGCACAATAAGAGAGCTATACAGCTATGTTAGAAAGTCCAAGTAGATTTTTTCCATTTACCGTATGGTGTATATCCTTTCTGTAGTGATTCAACCATTTCCCTTGTACCTATGATGAAGAAGTTTCCTCCTCCACCTACGAAAACCGCTTCTTGCTCAGCTGTTTCAGCAGCTTCTGCTATTGCTTCAGCTATTTTTCTGGCTTTTTCCCTGTCGGTGCATCTATGGGCGCTCATAATGTATTTTACCGGTTCGCACTCCGTTTCTTCTCTTGGATTAATCCAGCATCCATAACCATCCCATTCCGTTGTTCCACCATATTCTTCAGCAAGAACTTTTCTAATTTTCTTAATTGCCTCCGGGCATTTAGGACATTCCGAAGGAAATACAATATGGAAAACATCCATAAAGCAGATTCTACCGGGAATTCTCTTCAACCATTCGTTAAGAGCATCCCTTACAAATATTTTCTTAATCCGGCCTATAATACCGTCAGGCATTTAGGACCCCAAAATATTATTTTCTCCTATTGTTTTTAGTTTTTTCTTCTTCTCTCATAAGCTCCGATATAATGTATGCTACGTACGGTGCTTTCGGAAGAATTAGTCTAAGAAGTTTAACCAGAAACCTCACAGTTTCACTGTTCGATTCGAAACCTGCAACCTTCTTGACAGAGTAAATGTACTGCATGTCGGACTCGTCGAAGAAAACCTGAACCCTTGTCTTCGCCATAGCTGTACTCCCACCATACTCTAACTAGAGCATAAGAAGTATAAAAACCCATACCCATATGTTTAAAACGGTGGCACATATGAGTGAAGCAAGAAAAGCTTTAAGAGCGGCTGTTAGAGGAGCATGGGATACAGATCCAAACCTAATAGCAATACAGGATGAATTAACAAAGAAAGGATATAACCTACTTCACGACGGTTACAAGGAGTGTGTAACGAAGGGAACAAAGCCAATAAAACAATGCTACAGAGACGTTGCTAGCGCTAAGAAACTTAGCGAAGAATATCGTTCAATATGGGGTGCTAAATAAAGGGGTGTAAGCCATGGCCGAGTCCTTCCGTAAAGAATTAAGATCAAGAGTAAGATCACTATGGACTAGCGACGGCTTCGAAATACAGGAAGCACTTAAGGAGAAGGGAAGAGCACTGCTAAAGGCAGGGTACAGGAAGTGTGCTGAGGAAGTTCCTGGCAAAGACTATCCAGCATGTCTAAGGAAGGTTGCTAGCGAGAAGAACATTTCAAGAGAATACAGGAGTATCTGGGGAACTGTATAGGGTAGTTAAACTATTGGCGATTACACCTTAGAGTTCAATTTATTTTTTCCTTCTTAAATATTTGCTTACGATTTCTTTGTCTACGAAATCTGTTACTTCGTGAACTATTTTAACTAGCTCATTCTTAGGTACTCCAAGTTTTCGAGCTATTTCATCTACTGAAGCTTTTCCTTCAACCCTTAGCCTAAGGGTTTTACGGCAGAAGTCCGGATCTATTTTAGGGTTTATTCTGCGAACTATTTCGCAGACACCGTACTCTATGGTTTCAACTACCGCCTCGCATGTAGGGCATTCTTTAAGGGTTTTGGACAAGTCCTTCATTCTATACACCTGTAGTCCTTAGCTACCTTCCTTATAAGCCTTAACGTGCTAAGCCAATCCTTCCAAGGAGGGGTGAACAAGATTTCAGGTTTCGCCTTAGCTACTGTTACCAGGTCTTTTTCGAACTTCCCTATTGCCTTCCTTAGTACTTCGCAGATTTCTTCTTTCTCAGCCATTTCTCCAAATACCTCCAATTATATTTCATAAACTTATCTAAATCAACTTTACCCTCAACCAAACTGTGAGCAGCAAAGTCTACAAAAATGTAGGCTGGGTGTTTCCTAAATAATGGGTGGAAAATGGAGTCTATGATTTTGTTTAAAACGTATTTATTTCTTAGCTTTCTCCGTTGTTTCATCAATCATTCTCTCCGCTGCTTTAAACATTTTCTCTGCAATTGTTCTAACACAGTAAGCTATATGTCTAGGATCTCTTTCTGGACTAGTACACACCATGTGGAGGTGGACGGATGATTGCCCCGCGGAATTGTGAACATGAACCTCGTAGACACGGCACGTCTTAGAACAAACACCTAGTTCAACGGTTTCCCTATTCCACTTAATAAAGTCCGGGTGATGGTAGAACGGGGCCGCAATTTCTCCTTCAGCGTAAAGTCCTCTTTCAGGATCTTCTGAAACATGGAAAGAGGACATGTTAGACCATGTTGCGAACTCCACCATTTTCTTCCTAAGATACTCAGCCTTTTCTGGTGGAAGTTTCTCGGCTTTTTTCTTAAGTATTTCAAACGCCTTTTTGAACAGCTTAGGATCCTTAAAGTCCAAGGTGCACATGTTAAGGTCTGGCCAGTCTCTTCTTCTAACATCGACACCTATGTCTTTAAGGAGTTTTTCAACTAAATCGCATGCTGTTTTAACCGGGCTACTTAGTTGGAAAAACCATTTCCCCCCTTCCGCTCTCATGAAGAAATCTGCTAAGAAACCGTGAGGTCCTCGAGCGGAAGGTTTATGGTTGCAAAGCCATGTCACAGTATCATCCCCGCACATCTGAGCAGTTCTCTTCTAGCCCTAAGGTATTCCCCGTATTTTTCTATTGCCTCCTTCAATTTAGGGCTTTTCATAATAGCTAACATCCTAATATCCCTAGATGCCCTCCTAGGGTTAACAGGTATTTCCCAAAGATCCTCAATTGCCTTAATAAACCTTTTAACCTCGTCCCTGCAGAAGAAGGGTGTAACATCTTTGCATAGAAACTCAATATCTCTTAAGGCCCTAACCCTATCCCTATATGCTAAGTAGTAGTCATCTATAGCTTTGAAAAACTCGTATGCGTCAACACATCTTCCGAAAACACATACTTTACCATCCCTGTATTCTAACATACCGCCTCTAATAATCCATGGAATCCTCATTATGATTTCTCTTGCGGGTAATCGTTCACCTAAGAGAATAGATCCGAGCTCCCTAATTCTCCTGGCTGCTTCACGTTGCCTCCTATATGCGTCCCCTAAATCCCTAATTGCGTTGTCGCATGGTCCGAAAACGGTTATTTGGGGAAGCCAGCTACTAGAAGCTCTAGTATATGATGTTGTCCACGTCATTGCCCTACAGCTTTACGCGCTATTTCCTCCGCCAAGTTTTCGTCTTTAACTCCGAGAGCATGTGCTAGCTCGTGGGCAACTATTTTCTCCTTCTCCTCTTCAGAAAGGGTTTCCCAGCATTCGCAGTTGTAAAGTTGCTTCACAGGTTTAAGGTCAGGGTTGGTGGCGGCACATGCTTCGAAACCGTCTTTAACAACAACGCCTTCACTAACAACAAGCTCCACAGGTTTAAGCTTAACACCTGTCTCTGATGCTGCCTTAACAACCTTAGGCATAACCTTCTCTATTTTCTTTTTAACATCTACAATACATGTTGGTCTATCGACAATCCTAACAATAGGAGCCGTTTTAATTTCCGCCTTTTCAGCTTCCATCTCTTTAATAGCTTTTTCAAGAGCTTTCAAAGCCTGAACAGCAGGTGAAAGCATTTTCCTAACGGACCTAAGCATGTTAGCCATTTCCTCGTAGTTTCTATCGCCGTTTAACAGCCTTTCCTCAACATCTTCAACAACTTCTAGAAGCCTATCATATGCTTCGCACTCTTCAGGTGTACGACAGAACTTCTTACCTTCACGACTGTATTGCCGGAGCGCCGGGAAGTGGTTTTCGATTAAACAAGCATAGCATAGTTTTGCTTCCTTACCTTTAGCGGCTCTTAAATGGTCTTCCGCTGCTACGAGATGTTCTAGGGCCATTCTCCTAGTGTATTCTGCTGCTTCATCCCTTGTAAAAGCCGCTTCACTGCTTGTAGAGGATACTTCATGTTCATGTTCCGCCATGGTTTCTAACGGTTTCTCCTCAACCATTTTTTCCGTTTCAAACGTTTTTCCTGCGGGTGCTTCTTCAGGTTTCTCGTATGGTAGGGTAATTTTGGGTGTTGAACTGTACGAGTCTATTAGCATGTACACTACGTTTAAAACAATGTCTTTCGCTAGGTTTTTTAAGCTCATCTTTTCCTCGCCTTAGCTAAAACTATTAAGCTTAAACCTGCGAGTGCTCCAGCGGCAATAATGCCCCAAGGTATTTTAGCTGGAGGCTTAGCTGTGGTCGATGTTTGAACCTTATATCTTCCAGGCTCCTTAAACGTCCACGTGAACTCGTAGTATCCATCTCTTAAAGTTTCAGTGTCTGCTACGATCTCGTCGTTTATTAGCAAATATATTTTAGCTCCTTCAACTGGCTCCCCGTTTTTAGTTAGTTCCCCATGGAACACGACTGGCTCATTAACATACGCTACTTCTGGACCGTAAAGTGTAAGCTTATATTGCATTTACTCCACCACTATATTATTTTCCAAGGCGAACATTTATTTTTTAATGGCTGAAATAAAAGCGGCTAAACCAGCACCCGCAGCCGCTAAGCCGAGAAGCCACCATACTTCTCTCGGAATCGCAGCTGGAAGCTCCTTAATGATCAGGAAGGTGAAAACAGCTGCTACTGCAAAACACACTGCGATAATTACCGCGGCAATTACAAGCCCTGACACTGGGCTGTGAACTTTATACCTTACTG
>QMYO01000095.1 GCA_003662715.1 Candidatus Bathyarchaeota archaeon
AAATAATTCGCTCTTTCACCTCTCCAGAGCATATAAAATCAGCCAATTCTATGAAAATTTCAGCAAAACCCTAGACTATTTCCCTTTTTTGTGCAGCTCAACCAGCCTAATTATAGCCTCTCGATAAACTTGAATGCTGTCCAGATACTCTTGAATATTAATGTGCTCATTCGGTGTGTGGTCTAGGCTGGAGTCGCCAGGTCCATATGTGACTACGGGCGTTTTCAAAGCGTTGCCAAGCACATTCATATCTCCAGTTCCCGTCTTTCTTATCAGAGTGGGAGTGTTAGACCTCACTTTTCTGATGGCATAGGATAATGCTCGGACAAGAAGAGACTTTGGCTCTACTTCGATAGGGTCGGTTAAGTCCTTAACTTTCATTCTCACCAAAACTTTTGGATTAGCGGTTTGGTATTGCTGGATTTTCCTTCCAATTTCATCAAATACTTGTTGCGATTTAAGCGGAGGAGGAACTCGAATGTCAACGTAAATGTCACATTTAGATGGAACCTTAGACGATAATTCGCCTCCCTTTATCTTAGTTAGGCAGGAAGTGATAGAGTAGAAGCGGCTTTCCGACTTTTCTTGAGGCATATGAAGCTCTTGAATTATCCTCCAGACTTCAAACGCTTTTTCAATAGCATTTTCAAATAGCCAAGGCGCAGCGGAATGCCCAGCTTGGGTTTCACATGTTATTTTAAGCCAAAGACTTCCCTTATATCCAATAGTTATGTTCTCAACTCCGCTCGGCTCCCCAAATATGGCGTAGTCAGGGGAAATTCCGCTTTTCACTAGGTGTTTGATGCCTTTGCCTTCTCCTTCCTCATCAACTACTCCTACAACTAGA
Source organism: Candidatus Bathyarchaeota archaeon (assembly GCA_003662715.1). The sequence continues at coordinate 848 of QMYO01000095.1, forward strand.
ACTTTTCCCGGAAACTTCTCCTTAACAAATGTTGATGAAGCAATAACCATCGCTGCGAGAGAGGCTTTTGCATCAACAGCTCCTCTGCCATATAATTGGTTGTTTTCTACTCGCACAGGTATGGTTCCTGCAACCGTGTCCATGTGACCGCATAACAGAATGGTTGGTTTTCCTTTGCCAGTTTCTCCAATCACGTTTCCAACATCATCTTTTCGCACATGTAAGCCTAGACTTTTCATTTCTTCAGCAAGGAAATTGGAAATTTCTTCTTCCTTGCCAGATGGACTGTAAATCTCTAGCATCCTAGTTAGGAAGCTAACTGCGTAAGCGCTCATTCTCCTCTTCCTCTAGGATTGCATCAAGAACAGCAACCACTCTATCAATGTGTTCCTTTTCTATAACTAGGGGAGGAAGGAACCGCAGTATGTTCCTTCCAGCGTCAAGAATAAGCACTCCCTTATCTAGGGATTTAAGAAGTATGTTCAAAACGTCAAATCGAAGCTCCATCCCAATCATGAGTCCTAGTCCACGAACATCTCTGACAATCTTATGTCTAGCCTGAAGTTTTTCTAACCTTTCCTTAAAATATCTCCCCAGCTTTGCCGCCCTTTCAGGAAGCCTTTCCTCCACCACCACATCTATTGCAGCGCATGCAGCTGCACAAACCAGCGGATTTCCACTGAAGGTGCTGGAATGCTCCCCAACTTTAAAGGAAGACATAATGTTCTCTTTTGCAATTGTTACGCCGAGAGGGAGACCGCCCGCCACTGATTTTGCAAGACACATAATGTCAGGAGTGACACCCCAATGTTCACACGCAAACATCTTTCCCGTTCTTCCAAAGCCCGTTTGAACCTCATCCAATATTAATAGAACATTTTTTTCATCGCAGATTTCCCTTAGTCCTTGAAGGAAACCATCCTTTGGAACTCTGACCCCTCCCTCTCCTCGAATTGGTTCTACAAGGATGGCGGCAGTATTTTCCGTGATGGCTTCGCTTACTCTTTCGAGGTTGTCGGGAGGAACATGTTTGAAGTATGGAACCAAAGGTTTGAAGGGTTCCCGATACTTTTTGTCCCAAGTTGCGGATAGGGCGCCCATCGTTTTTCCGTGAAAAGCGCCCATCATAGCGATTATTTCGGGCTTTCCTGAGAATTTGCGTGCTAGTTTGATGGCGCATTCAACTGACTCGGCGCCGCTGTTTCCAAGAAAAACCTTGTTAAGACCTTTAGGAGCTATTTGAACAATCTTTTGCAGAAACTTTGACCTTACATTATTATAGTATGATGCGTGGCAGGAGATTAGTGTCTCCGCCTGCCGCTCTATGGCTTCTACAACTTTTGGATGAGAATGTCCAACGATGCATACGCCATAGCTGCCTGTGCAATCAATGTATTCCTTGCCGTGAATGTCCCAGACTAGGGCTCCTTTACCCTTAGTGATGGTGACGGGTCTTTTGGAGAATACGTTTGCCATCAGCTTTTCTTCAATTTCTATGATTTCTTTTTCATTCACGGCTTATCACAGTGCCACATTTATGTTCTAACGGTGAAGAAATAGGATAGGTTTCTAGCCCAAAGGAGATTACAACTTCGCCGACACCCTGCTCAAGCGCTTCAATCGCAGCGTAGACTTTGGTGATCATTCCTCCACCAATCTTTGGAAGTATCTTCTTTATTTCTGAAACAGTTAGTTTTGGCACTAACTTGTCGTTTAAGATTAAACCAGGTACGCCAGTTAAGAGTATGAGTCTGTCTGCTTTGAGAGAGCCGGCAATGTAGGCGGCTGTTCGGTCTCCGTCCACGTTTAAGGGTTCAAATTCCTCGCTTATAGCAACAGGCGCTATGACGGGTACATAATCATTTTCAATAAGAAGTTGTAGCAACTGCGTGTTGATTTCGTTTATCTTTCCGGTGTATCCTCCATCAATAACTCTTTTTCTTCCTGTTTCATCGACAATCACGATTCTTTTTTTCCTTTTCGCCTGCATTAGAAGGCCGTCTAAACCAGACAATCCCACTCCATTTACGCCGTGAGTTTGGAGGGTGGAAACTATTTGTTTGTTGATTTTTCCAGCCATAACCATGGTGTAGATTTCAACTGTTTCTTTGTCGGTGTATCGGCTGCGAAAACCTTTTGGTGAGACTACGAATTGTTGTTTTTTACCCAGCTTAGAAGCTATTTCAGTGACTTCTACTCCTCCACCGTGGACTAGAACAATTTTGTGCTTTGAGAGAAGGTTTTTTATGTCCAGAATGAGCTCAGGTGAGCGTCTCCATTTTAGGACGTCTCCTCCTACCTTTACTACGATTAACATCTTTCAATCACACCGGGTGAAAACCTATGCCCTCTAGTCCAGTTTTTTCATCAATGCCGAGGGCAACGTTAAAGCATTGGACTCCTTGACCAGATGCTCCTTTCATCAGGTTGTCTATCGCCGATAATATGACGAGTCTATTGTTGTGAGGGTCTAATTCAAAACCTATGTCACAGAAGTTTGAGCCTAACACGACTTTGGGGTCGGGGAAACGGTATAGTCCCTTTTGATACCTAACGAATCGTATGAAGGGTTCGTTTTGATAGTATGAACGAAGAATTTTCCAAACTTCTCGGACTGTTAATGGTTTTTTGAGGAAAACGTGGATTGTCGCTAGGATGCCTCGAACCATGTTGACTGTATGGGCGGAAAAGGACACGGTTATGGGGCTGTTAGTTATCAGATTAAGTTCCTGCTCAATCTCAGCGATATGTCTGTGACCAACTGGTTTGTAAGGTCTTACTCCGCCAAATTTCTCTGCATGATGAGTTGCAGGTGAAGGCTTGCTACCTGCACCAGAAGACCCAATTTTTGCATCAATAACAACCCTATCTTTTTCAATAACATCCGCCGCTACCAACGGAGCTAAACCAAGGATTGATGCAGTAGCCATACATCCAGCGCACGCTATTAAGCGGGTGTTCTTTAACTCTTGCCTATGAAGTTCAGGTAAACCATAAACTGCCTCTTTCAAAAGTTCGGGTCGAGCGTGCTCCCATCCGTACCATTTAACATAATCGGCAGGGTTTTTTAAGCGGAAATCTGCGCTCATGTCGATGACTCTTAATTCTGCTTCGAGTAGTTTAGGAACAACATTTACTGAAGCGCCATGAGGCAATGCCACAAACACTAAGTCGCATTTCTCTTTGATTTGTGAAAGGTCTAGTGGAACGAATTTTAGGTTGGTGGTTCCTCGAAGGTTAGGGTGGACTCCGAAAAGGAAGTCTCCTGCGTATTTGCGGGAAACCACCGTTGTAAGTTCTGCTTGTGGATGAGAAAGCAGTAGGCGTAGAAGTTCTCCGCCAACGTATCCTGAACCACCAATGACTCCTACTCTCAATTTATTTTAACACCTCCAATCCAATGACGCTTTGGGCACATCTGAGTAAAGGCACTGCCAAATTGATTTCAGCAATCATTCTGGTTTGCTCCCAGAATTCAGGACAGGAATTTACTTCATGGAACATTATGCTTCTTCTTCCTCTTTCCACGCTTTCTTCGATTATTTTCTTAACATTTTCATATGCCTCTAAGTTCATGTATTCCTGAAAGGCTCTTTCCAGTTTTGCATTCCATGTAGAAAAATCCTTCTTTTTGGTTCTATCCCTCTTAACCTTCTTTACCGCCTCAAAAGGCAGCACTAGCTTTTCAAGCTCTGACTTAACATATTCATCGTCAACCATCTTATCTTCGCCAACGTCAAGCATGGCATCCAAAGCTAAAACCCAGACTTCACTGTTTTTTCCAATGGCTTCTCCACATTTTATCGCCATTTCTTTAATGTAAGAGGGCAAATTGACTCCAAACACCATGTTGCCTAGATAAGTGTTTGTTCTAAAGTCTTTGAATCCAGCTCTCGCCAATGCCTTTGGGTAGCAGTAAGGCGCCTTTCCCTTTTCTTTTGCAATCACTATTCTCAAGTCATAGAACCATTTTTGAACAAATTCTTGGGCGAGAACACCGATTGGGTTGGTTATGGACGGTTTGGTTTCATGTATAATCTTCGAAAGTTCCTCTCGCTTTTTAGCCAGCATAACCCTTTTTCCATGAGTGCCAGCGTCTGGCTTAACCACAATTTCTTCATTGCCTAGTTCCTGCTGCATCAAATCAGCAATGTCTTCTTCATTATGAATTTCGTTTCCATCCCTTGTGTATTCATGGGAATCACATGGCACATAAACCGTCTTCGGTATCTTAATCCCATTTTTCCAGAAATGAAGCAAAGTCCGTAATTTACTGAAGCATAAATACTCAACTTGAGAGGGATTTATCACCCGTTTACCAAAAGCTTCCAGTATATGAGCTGCGAAGAGCCTGCGATTTTTGCTCTGCGCTCTATTTAAAACTACGCTAACATCTTTGACGAGTGAAGAATAGTCTTTCCCTTTACCTCTAATACTGTATCCATCATTATCTATGCGGATAGAAACTTTACGAAACGGAATGTAAACTAGGTCTATTCCCATTTCCCTTGCAGTTAACTTTATTCCCATTTCATCAGTTTCAGAACGCTCATACAAAATTGCTATACTCATCTATTCTCTCTCATTCATGCCTTTCAAGCCATTAATTTCAGAACATCAGATACTCTTTCATTTAATCCATTAACACTTCATGTCACTAATAGATGTATTCAGAGGAAAAGTCGAGTTATTCTCCCCAGTCCTCGCCTTCAATCACTAGCTCTTGAAGCTCTACGCAATCATCGTTAATCTGGCTGACCTCTAGTTCAAGTCCGCAACTGGGACATGTTAGAATTTCCCCTGCTACAACACCGTCAGGAATTTCAAGTTCTGTGTCGCAGTCTGGACAGTTTGCTTTCTCCATTTTCCCACCTCTTTGAATCCACGGTTTAGGCTATTCATAGTTTCATCGACATTTATAAGAATTTCGGAATTCAACCGTCAGATTTTACTGATTTTTTATAAATTTTACGTAATTCGTACCAATCCATGTAAATAGCATCCCACCGAACCCTCAGATTTTAAGATGCTTCCCAACTATGCTGTCTAGAGTAAAACATGCAATAATCTAACGAAACTCGTTCTAAATGCCCTTCTAACTTACAGAAATCGTTAAATTATTCCGATGTATAAACCATTAAACGAGGAGAGAAGATGGACGAAATCGATAAGAAAATAGTTGAAATTCTAAAAAAGAATGGACGAGCCACCTACATTAACATCGGGAAAAAAGTCGGATTATCTGAAGGAGCGGTTAGAAAGAGAATTAAGACACTCGTCGATTCAGGTGTAATAAAACGATTCACCATTAAAATCGGACTCACAGAAGGCGCAGAGGCAATAACCCTACTTTCTATAAACCCTTCTTACCCAACATTTAAGATATGTGAAAAATTAAAAGAACTTCCAAACGTTGAAACTATTTATGAGATTACAGGTCAATACGATATCGCCGCAATTATTTCCGCCTTAAACATCGCTGAAGTTAATGAATGCGTTGAAAAAATTCGCCGAATAGATGGAATCGTAAACACGAACACGATGATTATACTGCGCACCCTATAGTTAATTGTAGATGCGAAATTTGTAAAAGTACGAATATAGAAATTATTTTTTACATTTCGTAATTTATGCGCATCTTTTTGCAAAAAACATAAATATTAGTACGCTTTTATTTAGAC
>QMYO01000096.1 GCA_003662715.1 Candidatus Bathyarchaeota archaeon
ATAATGGACTGAAGTGTTTCTGTGTAATTATAGACTTCACGTTAAGGGCTATTGCAGCGGGAACGGGATTATTTCACGATTGGAAATAGACTATAAATGCGGCTTAAGTAAGCCAATTAATAGTTGAAAATGTACAAAATAGCTAGAGTTCGCTGGGTTCTCAAAAAGAAGAAAGGGAAAGTTATTCGCGGATGTGCTGAACGAGAAGAAATCATAGAATTTCCCGAGTGAATATGAAAAGAAATGTTTCCTTTATTTAACAGGTCAAGTGAAGGGCAGCTGCGACCCTCTTACCAGACTGAACCAAACGATTAAAAGTTTTATATGCCTCTCCAGTCCTCTGAACAATTAACTCAACCCCCATAGACCTTACATACTTTTCAGTTTCAGACAAAACCTTCACCAGCCCTGAGTAACCCGTACCCACTACGAGCACATCCAGCTTCTCCTTTAAAGCCTCTTCAATGTCTTCCACACATAGTTTATGACCTTCCTTCCTCCACCAGTCAGCCTTAACTCTATCCTGGAACACTATCACATCGCTGGTGTATCGTCGCCCATTGATGACTATTTGACCGAAGTCGTAGGAATCTATCACTCTTATTCCTCTACATAAAAGAGTACGGTGGTTTCAGTTTTTGAACTTTACCGTGTTTTGGATAGAGATTTATTGTTCCCTCACAGTTCATATAGTTGAGGAGCCAAATAGGTTGTCCAAGAGGGTTAGGCGACTTAGGCCCTTCGATAGGGTAGAGTGTAAGACCTGTTCTTTGAAGAGAAGCATTTACTGCTGGAGGCAATGTCCCTACAACGTTTGGCGTCAACAACGAATCGAATAAACATCTCCATATTCAAGTCTGAACACACATTCACTTTCACCCTGCTCTCCCCACTTTAAGAATTGCCGTTGCTCCGACTACTTTAAATGCACTCCAAAGTAAGAGAACAGAAAATAGGTATCTCCATGAGACGACATGTTGAACGCTGCAAAAACCCTTGGAACGGAAAATGCAACAACACAAACATAGAAGTCTACATCTACTATAGAGGAAACAAACTACCAATCTGCCGAAGTTGCTGGGGCAACATCGCTGACAAAAACTTAGAGTGGTAAAAATCATTATGGAGAGAATTAAACTAGGCATAACGCGGTTTTAATCATAGAAGAAAATGTTTTGTAAAACAAGCTTTGAAGTCCGAAGCATTCAAGTTCGAGAAGAGGGCCCCCACGCAGGTTTTGAACCTACGTAGTAAAGTTAATGCAACTTATTTAAAGAGGCCACCAGTTTTCTTGAATGTACCGAACGATATTGTGGAGGCCCATAAGTAATTTCCAGCATTTTTACCTAAAAGACTTGTTAAGAATTAAAGATATACCGATTTAATATAGTCATTGACATCTTACAAGCTGTTGCAAAATGAGAGTGTTGCTGAAACAAAAATTTTAACAGCGATAAACCAGCGAAAATTGCTGTAAAAAATGCAAAATAATGTAAAACCAAAAAAAATTGAGAACTCATCAAGCTGTTGATTTTTTCCTAAAGCTTCTCTATGACCAGTTTGTCTTTTCCTTTATCGAATTTCACTTTAACCCGAACAGACGATGTTGTCTGAAATGGGAACATGCTGTCTTCGGCGAGGTCTTTTGGTAGGTATATCAGGTATTTGCCGTCTTTCCTCTTAAACAATCTTCCTCTTCCTTCGCTTACCATAATTTACACCCAATTAAGATTTTGCATGCTTTTGAATGAGAACTGCCGTTTAGATATTTAACATTTGTCACCATTTATCTGAGAAAGTTTTGACCATTAATTTTTTAGATGCTGTAAAAAGATATTAACTTCTCACTTCTTATACAAAGAATCTCATCAAATCAAAGCGGATACATGTTACATAAGGAGTTAGCCAGCCAAAAATGAGCCTCAAACTGCTGAGTTCAGCGATGCTCATGTATTCAATGAACATAGGGATACTCGTCACCATTATCCCATTGTTTTCACAAGAACTTGGCGCCAACAAAATGACTATTGGATTTATCGCTTCAACCTATGCTGCAGCGTATATTGTGGGAGCACTATTTTGGGGCAGAGGCTCTGACATTTTGGGTAGAAAATTAGCGCTCGGCCTTGGAATGTTAGGATACTCTGTCGCTGTCTTTCTGCTTACCTTTGTCAATGACCCTAGCCAAATTTTTGCAATCAGATTTCTAGGAGGTCTTGTTGATGTCTCCTTCTGGACTGTGCCAACAGCACTCATCGCAGATATGTATGCATCTAAAGAGATGGGTTCAGCTCTAGGCAAGATTGGAACTGCAACAGCAATAGGCTTCATCGCTGGGTCGGTGTTAGTTGACGTTCTGGTTGAAATAATCAAGGTGGTTGATTATCGGGGCTTATTCTACATCTGCTCTGTTTTCATTTTTCTTATATCTCTTCTAGTGCTCTTTGGACTTCAAGAGAAGCCGAAACCTAAAGTTTTAGTTAGAAAAACCGAGGATTCTTCAAAGGTTTGGCGTAAGTATAGAGATTTAATGAAAAAGAGTTTTGCAGTCATGTACATTGACATAGTATTCTTTGCCATGTTTTTTGGAGTTATAGTTTCTCAATTCATTGTGTACGCTAAAAATATGTTGGGTCCAGGAGAAGCTTTGGTTGGTCTTCTCATGGGTAGCTATTATGCTTCAGAAGCCATAATCCAGGTTCCAGCTGGCAAATTGTCAGATGTTTTCGGTCGTCATCGCATAGCGGTATTAGGATTCATTATGTGTGCTTTGGGGTTTTTCGCCTTGACTTTCGCCACATCGTTTGTGCTCCTTTTAATTCCAATTTTGGTTATAGGTGGAGGAATAGGAACGCTTTATATCACGGTGCCCGCAGCCCTTATGGATGTGGCTCCGTCTTCTCAGCGAGGTTTGGTCTCTGGTTTTCAGAACATAGCTTGGGGAATCGGCTACTTTGCTGGTCCAGCGCTTGGAGGCATCGTGGTTAACTATTATATCGGTGCGCCCTATCTGCTATCTGTAATCATATCAATGTTGGGAGGAGCCTTAACTCTGTATGAAAGTAGGATTAGAAACTCTACCTCTAAATAGTACGGCTATAAATGTAATGAGTTGGTCAATATGAACGAAGAATTAACCATCAGCGTAAAAGAGTTAGCTCACAGCTTAGGCGCAGACCTAGTTGGTGTTGCTCAGGCAGACTCTTTCATAGAAGCGCCGAAGGGACATCGCCCAGAGGATTTGTTGCGAGGAGCCCAAAGCGTTATTGTAATGGCAGTTCATCTGCTCGATGCTGCTCTTGAGTCAGCACCAAATAGGGAGTACTCAATTACTTATAACGTTGTAAATCAGGAGTTGAATAGAATAGCCTTCCATGTTGCTAGATTTCTTCAGGATAAAGGTTATCGGGCGCTTCAGGTTCCAGCCTCTCCACCTTACGATGTTGAACGTAACATGGGAGACATATCGCATAGACATGCAGGACAGTTAGCGGGCATCGGAGTTTTTGGTAAGAACAGTCTTCTACTCTCCGTAAAGTTTGGTCCAAGAATTCGGCTGGTTTCGGTCATTACAGATGCTCCCTTAAAAGCTGACAGCCCGCTAGATATAGACCTTTGCAAGGAATGTGACAAATGTCTCCAAGCGTGTCCTTCTGGAGCTCTAAAAGGAGAACGAATTGTAGATAAACCTAGATGCGACGCTTACCATGCCGAAGTAGGCGAAAAGTTGCAGCTTGACGATTGGCAACAAATCTGCGGCGTCTGCATTCGTGTTTGTCCAGTCGGTAAAAAAGTTGCAAGCGTAACAAAAGTATAGAGAGGTTCACCATTGAAAGTTAAAGCTGAATGTGCCGTTTGCATTCTTCAGCGGGGTTATTTAGAAATCGAAAAGGCAACAGATGATATGTCTCTTCAATTCAAAGCCATGTCCGCCCTCATAAAATTCCTAGCAAGAGAATTCAAACCCACTGCAGTTGCAGCATACTTGGGTACACAGAGAGACAGAATAGTAAAGGAGGTAACGGGTAATCCAGACTATTACGCTAAAACAAAGCGGATAAGTAATCAGAGGGCGATGGAAATTCTTCCATTAGCTAAGAACATAGTTTTAAACGAAACATCAGCAGAGTCTAGGTTTAGAAAAGCATGCTTATGCTCCATGGTGGGTAACATCATCGAATTTGACATCCCCGACCATACATTCAGATTCTCTGATTTAGAGAAGCTAATTCGAGGAGCTGAAGAAGATTTGGCTATCGATGAAATCTCAAAGATTTTCAATCATGCAAAAAAGGCTAAGAGAATATTATATTTAACAGACAACGCTGGAGAAATAGCCTTGGACACATTACTGGTTCAAGAACTAAAAAGATTCGGAGCAAACGTCACAGTAGCAGTTAAAAGCAAGCCAGTCCTTAACGATGCCACCATAGAAGACGCTGAATACGTGGGCATGCACAACGTCGCAGATAACGTGGTTACCACTGGGTCAGACTCCGTGGGTTTAGTGCTCGAAGAGTGCTCCAGCGAGTTTCTTAAACTCTACAACTCAGCGGATTTAGTGATAGCGAAGGGCATGGGGCACGCTGAAACGCTTACAGAACTCAACTTGAAAACTCCACATGCATTATTGTTGCGGACAAAATGTCGTCCAGTTGCCAACTTCTTTGGCGTGGATAGGAATAAGAATATTGCTAAACTGATGATGCCTTAACCTAAAATCGTTTAGTCAAAAATAGAATTCAATAATAAGGATGGTAACGATGAAGATTGACTTACCCAAAATCCACCTTGGATTAAATGTTCTTTCGGATTTCAACAAAGCAATCAGAATGGAATGGATAGTAACCAACGGCTTAGGCGGATACGCCTCCTCAACAGTGCTTGGAATCAACACCCGAAAGTATCATGGTCTCCTCATCGCTGCTTTTAATCCACCCACAGACCGAAAGGTTCTCCTCACCAAATTAGATGAAGAAATTCAGATTGGCGATAAAACTTACTCGATTGGGTCAAACGAGTTTGATTACAACATCCAACCGGAAGGTTACCGCTTTCTCTCCGGCTTCTCCCTTAGTCCGTTCCCCACCTACCGATATGTCCTAGGTAAGGTTCAGCTTCAGAAAACAATTTTCATGCCATATGGGAAAAACGCCACTGTAATAGATTATGAGCTCTTCAACCCTACTAGAGACATAGTGAACGTCCGCATCTTTCCGCTAGTTAATTATAGACACTTCCATAATGTCACGGATAAAGACAAACTAGATTGGGAGTTTATTCAAAAACCCATCAAGCAAGGAGTAAATGTTTACCCATCTCTTCTATCGTCCACCTTAATTATTTTTTCAAGTGATGGAAAATATCTTGCAGGAAAGGGCAAATGGACTGAGCAAATGCATTTTCGAGTGGACTATTCTCGAGGAGAAAGTTGCAAAGACGACAGTTTTCAGCCAGGATGGTTTGAACTTAACGTTGCTTCTGAAGAGAAAAAGAGGTTCTTTATTGTTGCGGCGGCGGGAAAAACTGAAAGCGAAGTTGAACATGTTTTTTCCTCGATTAGTAAAGATGTTGACGCTTTGCATAATCAAGAGTTGAAACGTCGAGAAGGTTTAATTGAAAAGTTCCATGAGCATTACAGCGATGTTAGCATGGAGGATTGGCTTAAGTGGATGATTTTAGCAACCGACTCTTTCATCGTAAATCGTGAGTCAACTAAGGCTAAATCGGTCATAGCGGGGTATCATTGGTTTGAAGATTGGGGAAGAGACTCATTGATTTCGCTGCCAGGGCTAACATTGATAACGGGAAGATTCGAGGATGCAAAAAAGATTTTGTTAACCTTCAAACATTACTGCCACAAAGGCATCATCCCAAACCATTTTCCAGATTACGCTGGAGAAAAGCCAGCCTACAACACGGTGGACGCCACCCTCTGGTACTTCAACGCTGTTCTTCAATACCTCAAATACACTGGAGACCTCGATTTTGTCCATAAGCAAATGTGGAGTTTGTTAAAGTCCATTGTTGAGCATCATCGCCAAGGAACCTTATACAACATACACTTAGATGATGATGGACTAATTGCGCACGGTCCACAGTTGACATGGATGGATGCTATGATAAACAATGAACCAGTTACGCCGAGAGATGGGAAAGCCGTGGAAATTCAAGCGTTGTGGTATAACGCCTTAAAAACCATGGAACTGCTCGCAAATCGTTTCAACCAGAAAGAGCAGGCAGAAAAATACTCTGCAATGGCGGAAAAAGCTAAGGAAAGCTTTGTGAAAAAGTTTTGGAACCCGCAGACAGGTTGGCTGTTCGACGTAGTAAACGATAAGCAGAAGGATGCTTCCCTAAGACCAAACCAGATAATCACAGTGGCATTAGATTTTTCCATGCTTGACAAAGCAAAAGCGGAGAAGATTGTTGAAATTGTTTGGAAAAAACTTTTCGCCAACTATGGGCTGAAAACCCTATCAGAAGAAGACCCACGTTACGTTGGAAGTTACTTAGGAGACTGGAACC
>QMYO01000097.1 GCA_003662715.1 Candidatus Bathyarchaeota archaeon
ACTTTAGATGATCTAAGTTTAAATTTAAATGGTTTTTGAGCTATTTAGGAAGCTAACTATGGAAATGTTTATAAGTATTTTGTGCATATACACAAAATGGAGGTGATAAATGATGGGCTGGCGATGGAGAAGAAGAAACATGTACTATCTCACCGGGCTACCAGGATGGTTGAGATTCGGATACTCCCCAGGTTGGCTTGGTAGATCTCCGACAGGGCTTCCACCAATGGCACAATGGCTAATGCAAAGTGGAATGTTACCTCAAATGTTTCCGCAATCCAGTCAACAAACACAGCCTCCTAAAACTTCCGAACCACAACAACAACAACCTTATCCGAGTGCAATGATGCCACCGATGCCAATGGGTTTTCCAGCAATGAGCAAAGAAGATGAAATAGCAATGCTAAAGGAACAGAAAGAATTTCTAACACAACAACTTAAGGAAATAGAAAAACGCCTAAAGGAACTAGAAAAAGAATAAAATTCAAACAACAGTGTAAGATTTATCATTTATTAAAGTCTCAAAAGCTTCATTCTCATAACTTTAGACTGTAATTAGTTAGACTTTCTAACTAAACTATTTTTATAGTTTTAAGTAATTATGGCTGTCCTTAGAGGCTTAAAAGTGCACTGCGCCTTTAAACTATATTTTCTTGATAAGTATGCGTGAAAATATGATTCTCAGCGTGTTAGAAATAGAGAGGTATTTTGAAGGTGAGCTAAGATTATAAATAGATTATAGTACTGTTGTTTATGGCAAATTTTCTGCTCTACTTATGGAATTCTGTCAGAATAACGTTTACTTTACTTCTTGCCCTAGAACTAATTTTTTGATTTCTTCGATAGATAGTCCAGCTAATCCTAGCTTTTCTACTGTTCTTCCTTGTTCCCAAAAGTTTACTCCAAACATAGCACAAGCTAGATTTATTAATGCATCAATCGTCGGAGTTGAAATGTCCAGCATGCTACCTAGGGAGGATATAGGAACTAAACCAGTAGGAACATCCTCAAAGATGTATCTATGTTTGAGGGTGGATGGAGCTTTTATCCCTTTATATGCCGTGTTATTTTGTAAGGCTTCAAAGAGACTTTTACCTTCAACGCCATAGGTTGTTTTTAGCCACTTTTTTAATGTTGTAACGTTAACATCTAGAGCCTTTGCTATTCTTATTCGTTCCTCATCCACAGCTTCTAATACTTTACAAACATGGGGCGAAGCTCCATCGATGTAGAATTCAAAATCCCCTTTTGTCATCTCTATACGTGCTGAATTTAGGAGAGTCAAAGCTGGATGGAAAACTGCGCCTATGTTATTCAAGCTTGTTTCTAGTACGCTACTGGCGGGTACAAACTGAGGATAGGCTTCGCTGATTACTTTTAATACATTTTTAGTTTCAGTTGCGGGTAGACCTGCTATGGGAACGCTCTTTTTAACGCTAAACACTTTCACACGAGTGTAATTTACACTTCGACAGGTGTAAATAAGAGTCTGGGCTTCTGCCACTTTAACCTTAGCAGTAACTCCTTCTTCTTCAAGAACTTTTTTGAATTCAAGAGCTCCGCCCGTACGACCAGGGTTCAAGACAATTATTTGATTATCTTGTAAATGGGGCGCACATGTTTTAGCTATGTACTTGTGTGCAAAGGCTGGTACAACCACCATGATTACATTTACGTCTTCAATTACATCTTTTATGTTCGAAGAAGCAATGTTTATTCTTCCAAAGCCATTTATAATTCCTTCAAGTTCAATTCCGCCTTTTTCTCTTATTTTATCAAGATTTATTAAATATTCCTCTTCTACATCTTTATAGTTGTATAGATTTACGCTGAACCCCATGAGGCCTAGATGTGCAGCCATAGTTTTTCCGCCGTGCCCAGCCCCTAAAACGGCAAATTTTGGAAAACTTTTAGAGTTCATACGTCTCTCCTCTGTCTCTTAAATGTGAAATTATTGTTTAAGATATTCTTTTAATATTCTTTCCACTCTTTCCTTCTCTGATAGCGGTTTTCCTGTTTCTGGGTCAACTGCGTAACAGGCTCCATTAATTATACGTGTTTTCATTTCACCTTTTGCGCATTCACTGCCTTTGAGGTGGGGCGCGTCTAAGAGGCCTATTCTTACCGCTCTTCCAAGTGTTTCTGGATCAGTCCATGGATCTTCTACATCTTCATCAGCAATTTGTTTAATTGCATTCAGTAAGACCTTAGCTTCACGAACAAGTTCATTGCATCTTTTTTGAACTCTTGGATCCAAGGTCATATCTGGCATACCCTGAATGCAGTTCCAAATCACTTGTTCTATTATTTTCGCACTCTCAATAATGTCTTCTGCAGTAGCTGCGTGATCTGGTTCACAGTAGGCAACCATGTGCACTATATCTGGTTTTAACGCCATTTGTAACATCACAGATGATGCCATTTGACCTTTTGCACGGTCAAGGTCGGCTGGATAACTTAGAAGACCTGTTCTTGTCTGTGTGAAGATAATGAAGTTTTCATCCACCAGGCTTTCAGTTATCTTGATTTTTGCTAATTGTTTTGCTAGATCCATGAGAAATGATTCTCCTGGCGGAAGGTTAAACATATGCGTACGGATGTAATATTTTACTCCCATTTTTTTAGCATTATAGGCGCTTAAAAATTCATCAGCTACCGCTACTGTATCAGATGCGCAACGAAGTTCGAAATGATGCGGTTCATTTAATTCTACTGGTATATTTCTCTCTGCATGCCATTTCATTAACTCTTGATGCTGTCTGATAGCTTCCTCCAAATCTAAGGGACCCCGTTTGTCTAATCGACTAAACCAAAAGAGCGGTATTGCAGCCCAAGCATTGTGAATAGTTTCAACCAGCATTTCTGCCATCTTAAATAAGTCATTTGTCCCTTGGTAGCATCTGAGTAGAGGGTAGTTTCCGCATCTGGTTGCTTCATATATGGCTCTAAGTTCATCAGGTGAACGTATTGGTACTCCTCCTGCCCCTTTTCTCCCTGGGTCTTGTCTTTCTGGGTGGAAAAAGTTTTCTTGAAAATCTTGGTCAGGTGCTATTGAAATAACGTCAATTACTTTAGCTTCTGCAACTTTACGAGCTGCTTCAATTGTCTCTTCAACCGTAGATAGTCCAAGGTGTTGTCTTATTATAGGGAAGGGTTTTTTCCATTTTATTCTGTCAACTGTATTATCTGGATATGCTTCTTTACCAACTTTGCCGGGACGTTCACCTTTCAGGTACGTTATAACTTCTTCTCTTGGCTCGGTTCCATCAAAAACTTTCTCAAATATGCCTAACTCCTTTGCTATCTTTGCAACTGGCGGTGTACCACCAAAAACATACCTCTTGTTTAGAAGTCCCGCTTCTTCAAGAGCTTTTTTAAGATTTTCAAGATGATACTTTCCTGCTTCTGGCTGTAACCTATAGCTAACTCCTATTAGGTCTGGATCTGTTTCTTTAATTGCTCCTACGAATTCCTTTACAGAAACTGCAGGACCAAGGAAAATTGTTTTATAGCCGCCATATTTCTCAGCAAGCGTTAAAAAGTTGAAAATACCAGCAACGTGTACGTCCTCCCCGAGTGCACCAGCTAAAACAACTTTTTTCCTTTTTCCATTCATATTAACCCCTCAGTTTTGATAATCTCTCGTAAAAACTATTTAAATTTTTCTATTCGCCTTAATAGAGTATGATCTACTCACCAATGAGTTTTACGGTGCTGGTAAGGATAAAAATTTTAAGACATTAAATTACATTAAAAATTATGATCTTACCCCGACTATTTACGTTCCTAATCATAGGTGGTGATTAGTTGAAGGCTTGTCTGATCGATTTTGGAAGTACTTTCACCAAGGTTATGATCGTAGATCTACTGAACGCAAAAGTAGTAGCTAGATCCAAAGCTGTCTCAACTGTAAATACAGATGTAATGATAGGACTCGAAAACGCGTTAAATCAACTAAATCTCTCAGTTAACTCTCTTTCGGAAGGAAAATTCAAATATAAATTCGCTTGCAGTAGCGCTGCTGGCGGCTTAAAAATGATTGCTATAGGCTTGGTTCCCGAGCTTACCGCTGAAGCAGCCAAAAGAGCTGCTCTGGGAGCTGGAGCTAAAGTGCTAAAAGTATACTCATACGAACTAACTTTGCACGAGTTAGAGGAAATCGAGCAATATTCACCAGATATAATTTTACTTGCTGGTGGTACTGATGGCGGGGATAGGAAAACGATTTTACATAACGCCAAGATTTTGGCTAAATCGAAATTAAATGTACCTATTATCGTAGCTGGAAATAAGGAGGCTTCCGATGAGGTAGAGAGAATATTAAGAGCTGGAGGCAAAGATGTAAGAGTAACGGAAAACGTAATGCCCGAATTAGGAGAGTTAAATATAGAACCTGCAAAGGAAGTAATTCGCGAGGTGTTTATGGAAAGAATTGTTGAGGCAAAAGGATTAGGTAAGGCTAAGGAACTTGTTGACATTTTAATGCCGACGCCAGCAGCGACTTTAAAGGCTGCAAAACTTTTAGCTGAGGGAACTGAGGAGGAAGAAGGACTCGGAGAAATATTGGTGATTGAGATTGGCGGAGCGACAACAAACGTTTACTCTATTGCGGAGGGAAAACCTACACAGCATAGAACTATCTGGAAAGGTTTAAAAGAACCTTATGCCAAGAGGACTGTCGAAGGGGATCTTGGTGTACGTGTTAGTGCTGAAGCTCTTTTATCCGCTGCAGGTAGAAAGAAGGTTATGGAGAATTTTATGTCAGAGCTAGGTAAAACCGATGTAAATATCGACCTAGATAAGATTGTAAAAGAGCTTTCAAAAAATGTTGGAATCCTTCCCAGTTCGCCAGTGGAATATGCTATTGATGCAGCTTTAGCAAAAACTGCTATAGAAATCGCTGTTGAAAGGCATGTCGGATCGATAAGGGAGGTCTTTTCACCTGCTGGGAAGTTTTTCATTCAAATAGGTAAAGACTTAACAGAGGTAAAATATGTGATTGGAAGTGGTGGGCCCATCGTTTATAGTAAGAATCCGCGTCGAATATTGGAAAAGGCTTTGTTTGACGAGTCTAATCCCTTCCTCCTTAAGCCCAGAAACGCTACGTTAATGGTAGATAAAAAATATGTCTTATGGGCCATGGGTTTATTATCAACAGTAACTCCAAACGTAGCATTGAAAATAATTAAAGACTCCATATGTCCAGTTTAGAGTTTAAATTAACTCAACAGTTCAATCGCTAACATTGTATATATTTTTGAAACCGTTAATACTTGGTCAACTAGAACGTATTCATTAGGAGCGTGCTGATTTCCACCAGAAGGACCGAAGACAACGGTTGGAATCCCACCTTTAACAACTAAGTGATTTGCATCAGAAACGCTTGTTCCATAATCGATTTTTAACTCTCTCCCAGTTACTTTAAGATATATTCGCATTAATGCTTTTACTATTTCCTCTTCCTCCGATAATACGTATGGTGAATAGAATGGAGGTTTAATTTTAATTTCAACTTGTGACCGTATATTTATTAGATTTATCAGCTGTTTAAAATCGTTTATTACTTTTTCTTTAGTCTCACCTGGAACTGTATGTCTACTTATAATTATTGTAGCTTTTTCAGGGGTTGTAAGGGAATACTTTTTATAACCACCCTCGATTTTAAGAACACATAAACTTCCTTGACCAAGCTTTTCGTGTCTTAAGAAGTTAAGTTGATCAAGAGACGTTATTATTTTTGCTGCATCATTGATAGCGTTTATACCGTGTTCTGGTGTCGATCCATGCGAAGCTCTTCCCTTAACTACAAGTTCAACCAGCATCTTACCTTTGTATCCCAGAAGAGTTTCATAAAAATGTGGTTCTCCTAAAACAGCCATATCTGCCCTTATGTTTTTCTCTAAAAATTTTAAAATCCCCTTAGAATAAGCTTCTTCATCTACAACGGATACAAAAAGTACATTACCATTAGGTTCTATCGATAAGTCGTTTAGTGTTTTTAAGGTTGCTATCATTGCCGCTAAACCGCCTTTCATATCAGAAGCACCCAAACCATAGAGCTTTCCATCAATGATCTTCCCTCCAAACGGATCAATAGTCCATCCTTCCGAAAGCGGCACAGTATCCATATGGCCGCAGAAAAGTAGAGTTTTACCTGTAGATGGTTTTTTAAGTCTTGCAATAACATTAAATCTATCTTTTTCCACATTTTGCCTCTCAACATGGACTCCTATCTCATTTAAAACCTTCTCTATGTATTCACCTATTTTTTGCTCCTCCCCGACAACACTTGGTATTCTAACCAAATTTTGAAGGACTCCAATGATCCACTCCCTATTCTTGTCCACGTACTCAGATACTTGTTTTAACATCTCCATTTTCACAACCCCAGGGCTAGCATGTAAGAGTTTAACATGTGATTGCATCATGTCAAACTTTCAATTCAGGAATTTGATAAAATTAAACGTACGGAATATTTTGCTTTAGCTACATCAATATACCACTATAATAA
>QMYO01000098.1 GCA_003662715.1 Candidatus Bathyarchaeota archaeon
TCTTGTTCGCGGTTTTCTTTTTCAATGGCATCCAAATATATACAACACTACGAATTCATATATTTTCTCTTAACTAGCTCATCGTTTCTAAGAAGAAGTCATCCAGAAAATCAAAGCCGAGGAAAAATTTAAATGAGTAGTCTTTGTTCTCTTCAATTCCAATTGGAGGGTATGTTATGTTTAAGTTTGAAAAGGAACAGCTTGTTTTTGACATTGCAAGCGTGAAAATTGGCGGGCAACCTGGAGAAAATCCGACGGTCGTTATAGGAAGCATATTCTACAGAGGAGACAAAACGGTTCAAGACGAGAAAGACGGAAAGATAAACCGAGAGGCAGCAGAGGAGCTTATTACTAAATTCGAGGAGGTTTCTGATAAAGTAGGGATGCCTTGCATACTTGATGTTGTGTGCTCTAATTCAGAAAACGCCAAAAAATACCTAGAATTCGCTGCAGACGCAACTAAAATGCCGATTCAAATAGACTATGTGTCTGATGACGCAGCTCTTAGTGGCATGGAAGCTGCAAGAAAACTTGGTATACTGGACAGAACCATACTGAATTCATTTAATCCAGAAACCAAAGATGAAGTCTATCAAAAGGCTAAGGAAGTCGGAATTCAGGCAGCAATAGCACTTACATACAGCTCTAAGGCCGTAATCTCCTACAAGGAGAGAATACGGCTCTTAGATACTTTAATCCCTAAAATCAAAGCAGCCGGAATAAACAAGATTCTCATCGATACAGTTGTAATGGATATTGTTACATTAGGACTGGCATGTAAAGCAATATATGAAGCGAAAAAGCGTTTCGGATATCCATGTGGATGCGGAGCACATAACGCCATTGCTTCATGGAAATCTCTACTTAACAAGAAAAATGAAGTGTTAACTGCAGCATGCTCCGCAATTGCAAACGGTTTGCCAATAGCTATAGGAGGAGACTTCATTCTATTCGGTCCAGTAAGCGACGCCGAATTTATTGTTCCAGCAATAGCCATAATAAATGCAGCTTACGGACAAATTTTGATGGAAGAAGGAAAACGTCCACAGCCAAACCATCCAAGATTCAAAATATCACGTCTATAAGCAGCTACATAAATACTTTTGATAGGTATCAAAATGTTTTAATATAATTCCGGACTTGAAATATCGAAGCAAAAGTAAGATGGTGACAGGTAATGATAAGAGATGATAGATTAAGTGTTGATTTTGCAGGGATAACGCTTCCTTCTCCAATAGGGGTTGGCGCAATAGCAACTTTCATGGGCCGTTCAATACCCGACGAGGCAGTGGCCAAAATACTACTTAAATCCGCTGAGGCAGGAGCTGGATATATATTAATAGGCGCACTCAGCCATATGCCCGAGGACTTTGTTCAGAGAAAGAAGGAGGAGGTCGAATCAGAGGAGTGGCAACGAATTATAAGAAGGTACTTTGGAGGAGAACCAGTAAGGCGATGGATGAAAGACGGAAAAGGATGCTTTCTTCATCGTTTAGGTGCCATGGGCCCCTATGGAATTCCTATAGAGGGCTTTGCAAAATCTCTAGAACTTAAACTGCCTATAATTGAGATTTTAAAGAAAAAGAAGCCTCCAGACGTTGCGTTGATCGCCAACATCGAAGCTGCCGCTGATCCAGAAGCTTTCCGTATAGCGTCAAAGAGGGCGGAAGAAGTAGGCTTTGACATGATAGAACTTAATGTATCATGTCCATTCTTCGCCACTGTAAGTGGAAATATCGAAGCATTTCTGGAGGACAGATTTATATTTGCAAACATGGGTGCAATTATGGGCGATTCGCCGCAATTCCTAGAAGAAGTGGTTAAAGAAGTTAGCCAAGAGGTAAGTATCCCGGTAGGAGTTAAACTCACACCTGAGACAGGCTTTCCCAGAGTGATAGAAATTGGCAGAAGCGTAAAAAATGCCGGAGCAGCCTTTATTACTACGGCGAATATGGGCGTTACCATTCCTCCGCCAAACATTTATGACAGAGGAAAAACAACCTTACCGTTCACCGAAGGAAACCCGTTTATTGGGTATGGCGGCGAGCCATTGAGGCCAATTATACGCAAACATGTTGCTGCTATAAGCATGTTTGTGCCAGAGCTAGATGTATTGGCTATGGGAGGAATAATGAATGCAGAACACATTATTCAAATGTTAACGTTAGGCGCAAAGGCCGTAGGACAATGCGCGGCAATCTTTTTTAAAGGCATACGCTTACTGAAATCAGAACTGGAATTTATTAGGAAATTTATGGATGAGCAAGGATACAGCAGCATAGATGAAATAAGAAAAACAGGAGTAGAACAGCTCAGAACAGCCGATAAGGCCGTCGATTTGAAAGCCAAAGCCGAAGTGGACCCGACAAAATGTACACTGTGCAGAATCTGTGTCGACAACATTTGCACAGCACTCTACGTTGAAAACGACCAAATAAAAGTCTCCGAAAGATGCATCGGTTGCGGTTTATGCGCTATGGTGTGCCCTAGTAAAGCAATAAGACTTGTAAAAGCGTAACTTCCCCTTCTTCTTTCACTGTTATACACAGTATAACAAAGCGTTAAACTCCCTTTACGCGCCGTACGTTCTTTTGACAAGTCCCTTATTAGATTGTTACTGCTAAGAGCCCAGCAAGATTGAGTAGTAATTCTTTTACTTTACAATAATTCTTAAATTAGCTGTTCTCCTAAAAAGTGGGGGTGCTGCCTTGAATTCAATTGTAAGAGTAAAAGCTGAAGATTTATTTAAGTTCAGTCTAACCGTTCTTAAAAGTGTAGGAGTGAAAGAGAAAGACGCGGAAATAGTTGCTGAAAATCTTGTTTTAGCGAACCTCAGAGGCGTAGATTCGCATGGCGTAATAAGACTACCAGCATATGTTAAAAGAGTTAGAAAGGGACTAATTAACTCCTCAGGATCTATAGAAATTGTAAAGAACCAAGAAAGCATCGCGCTTATAGATGCCCATAACAACTTTGGTCAAGTTGCAGCAATGAGAGCAGTTGCTTTGGCAGCTGAAAAAGCTAAAAAGTTTGGTGTAGCAGCCGTCGGAGTTAGAAACGCAAATCACTTCGGTATAGCAGCCCACTATGCAATAAAGCTTACGGAACAAAAGCTCATAGGCATAGCCTTGTCAAACGGTCCACCCGCCATAGCTCCTTGGGGAGGAAAAACTCCCATGTTTGGTACCAACCCCATTTGTATAGGTTTTCCAATAAATGAAAACGAATCAATAATTCTAGATATGGCTGTAAGCGTGGTTGCCCGGGGCAAGATAAGATTAGCTGCCTTAAAAGGCGAAAGGATACCTGAAGGATGGGCATTTGACGAAGAAGGAAACCCAACCACCGACCCGAAAGCGGCAATTAAAGGCTCCCTAGCTCCCATAGGTGGGCCTAAGGGTTACGGATTGGCGCTTTTAGTGGACATACTTTGTGGTCTACTTACAGGGGCAAGTTATGGGCGAAAGATAAAAGCTCTTGATGACCTCAGCGCCCCATCTGGTACAGGCTTCTTCATAGAAGCAATCAACATTGAATCCTTCAGACCTTACCAAGAATTTAAAACTTACATTGCCAGTTATGTAAGAGATATTAAGAGGAGCCCTAAAAAAGAGGAAGTAGCAGAAATATTTCTGCCTGGTGAAATAGAAAGAAGAGAAACCGAGCGAAGAAAAAAGCTTGGTATACCGCTAAATAAGGAGGTTTTCCTCACATTAAAGAACTTAGCCAAGGAACTTAACATTTCTTTTCCTTTTAGCCATCAATAATTTGGTGACGAGAATTTTAAATCTCAATCAGAAGAGTTAAATATACGTGTTCTCCATGAATTGAGAGGTGCGAAAAATGCTTGTTGGCGAAAAAACAAGGGCATATTTAAGGAAGTTAGGGCTTCCAGACCATGATCTTCATGAATTACCGGAGTCAAAACTAAGATTTTCTGACGGAGCGCACTATAGAATAGAGGTTCCTACCGTCAATTCTGCGGAGACTATGAGGACCGTTCTCGAAACAGCTGAGAAATATGGAGTAACAATAAACAGAATTGATGAAACTTTTGGAATTATGCGACATACCGACGAGGAACTGGAAGAGTACATTGAACTTGCAAAGGATTTTCAGGTGGAACTCAATTTGTCTGTTGGACCTAGGGCTACATATGATCTTAGTCCTCAAAGAGCAGCAGGTACGTTTGAAGCAGGTAGGATTGCATATAGGCTCAGAGGAATGGAACAAGTAGTTAGAGCAGTTGAAGATGTGAAGAGAGCCGTAGAATTAGGTTGCAGAGGAATATTAGTTTATGATGAAGGATTGCTGTGGCTGCTCAACCAAATGAGAAAGGATGGAGAGATTCCAAAAGATACTCGTTTTAAGCTATCTGCTCACTGTGGACATGGGAATCCCGTATCCTTTAAAGTGCTGGAAATGCTGGGCGCTGACTCTATAAATCCAGTCAGGGATCTTACTTTGCCGATGATAGCCGCTATAAGGCAAGCTGTCAAGGTGCCGATTGATATACATGTAGATAATCCAAAATCAACCGGTGGAATGATCAGAACATATGAAGCTCCAGAAATGGTGAGGATTGGCGCACCTATACATCTCAAGACAGGGAATTCGGCCCTTGTAAGTCACGGTATACCGACAACTAGGGAAGAGGGTGTAAGAATGGCCCTTCAAGCCGTCCTGGTAGTCCGCACAGTACAGAAGTACTTCCCAGAGGCAGTTCAAAGCAAGAAAGGCGCACCCGGGCTAACCGTTCCGAAATAGTTAAGGTGTGACCGGGTTGCCGAAAAAGAAAAGTTTTTGGTATCATGAGCTGAGTTGGCCTGAAATAGTTGAGCACTCTAAAAAATGCGACATTATTATACTGCCTGTCGGCTCAATAGAGATGCATGGCCCCCACTGTCCAGTATGCGTGGACTCCCTTAACGTTCAGAAAATGGCGGAACGCGTAGCTGAAAGAACAGGCGTGCTTATCGCGCCTCCAATATGGTATGGCGCCCACATGTACATGCAGTATGGATTTCCCGGAACAATTCCTATACGCTCAGACGTACTCAAACAGTTTGTGAAGGATGTTGTAACCGGCCTTGTAAAGAACGGCTTCAAAAAGATAATAATATTCAACGGGCATGGCCAACAATGGGTTTATGTTGGGGCTCTGCACGAGCTGGCTTTGGAGACTAAAGCGTTCATTGCTGTTGTCACATGGTGGGAGCTTATCAGAAAAACAATAGATGAAACTTGCGAAACTCCGATGGTACACGCTGGGGAAGTTGAAACTTCATTGGCTTTAGAGCTTTACCCAGATCTGGTGGATATGAGTAAGGCCGGCAAAGAGTCTGCGCCTACTATTGTCGACCATAAATGGTTCGGAAACCCAACAAGAACGCTTCCAGAAGAAGGCGGTATCCCGCACCACAACCTTACCGCGTCATACTTCCAAGTTGACGTCTATAAGCTGGGCATTCTCGGCGATGCAACAAAGGCGACTAAAGAGAAAGGCAAAAAGATGGTGGATACAGTAGTCGACAAACTATCCGAGTTCATAGAAGAATTAAAGAGGAAGTATCCGCCTGGAGTTTCACCGCTTGAAACTAAACCGCCCAAGGTGTAAAACATGATAATCGTTAGAAAAGATGAAGCCCCCGTTTTTCCGGCTCCACCACCATCCAAAAAAGTAACAAAGATAATGATGGATCCAGTAATAGGCTCAAAGCATGTTGCTGTAGGCTATACGGTTTACCCGCCGGGCGAGAAGGGCAAGCCGCATGCACATACAGGCGAAGAATCCATATACATACTCAAAGGAAAAGCCAGAATCACCAGCGGCGACAAACAGGAGATACTTGAGGCCGGCGACATCGTCTATGTTGCTCCAGACGAAACCCACATACTTGAGAATGCTGGCGAAGAAGAACTCCACTTTATATGGATTTACACTCCGCCCGGAGACGAAAAATCTATCAGAGAAAGAGCCAAAAAATAAATTTAACCTCCCTCTTTTTACTTTGTAAGTTCAAGGTTTCGCAAAGCTATTGCTATGTGAGGGATGAAAATCTTGTGTGGATACATGGGGAAAATTTTACGAGTCAATCTAACAAACGAAAAGGTTTCCGTGCAGGATCTTCCAGACGAAATTGCAGAAATGTATCTTGGCGGTTCAGGATTAGCCGCAAAAATAATCCATGATGAGATGCCCCGTGGCGTCGCTCCCTTCGATCCGGAAGCGCTACTAATATTTGCTACTGGCCCATTGACCGGCACCGCGGTTCCATCCAGCGGCAGAATCGCTGTCGCCGCTAGATCTCCACTCGGAATATGGGGTGAATCCCATGCCGGCGGAATGTTTGGGCCCAACCTAAAAAAGGCCGGCTTTGACGCAATTGTAATATCTGGAAAAGCGAAAAAACCCGTTTATCTATGGATTTCTGACGGCAAAGTTGAATTCAGAGACGCCGAAAAACTGTGGGGAAAAGATGTCTACGAAACTTACGATGCCATAA
>QMYO01000099.1 GCA_003662715.1 Candidatus Bathyarchaeota archaeon
ACACATAACTAATCTGAAGTGGAAAAAATGTCTAAGACCTCAAAGAACAAGCGGGTTGAGGTCTATAAAGACCACCGCGCCCAACTGCTTCTCAGCAAATTTTTAAGCGGCGAACTCACCAAACTGGAACCTGTTTACAATCCTAAGTACGGATATAGATATCCCATTGTTGAAAAAATTACAGGTGACGCTCAAAGCGCCAATGAATTCTTAAAACACCTCTTCGAAGTTGGCATTCTGAAAAGAGAGCTTTTTGACAAAATTATCCACTGTCTACATTGTGGTTCAGCTAACGTTTCCGTTCACTATCGCTGCCCCTACTGCAAGTCATTTAAAGTTAGTAAAAGCTCGCTGGTTGAGCATGTTTCATGCGGATATATCGATACTGAAGAAAAATTCCAGAAAGAAGACAAACTTGTCTGCCCGAGGTGCCACAAAGAGTTGACCAAACTTGACGTGGATTACAGAAAAGCAGGAGCTTGGTGTACATGCGATGAATGCAACAAGAGTTTTGACATTCCAGTTTTCTCTCACTTTTGCCGTGATTGCCACCAAGACTTCACATTCGGAGAAGCTCTATACAAAGATGTGTTCTCCTATAGTTTAAGCGAAGACGTAGCTCGGGAAGCAGCATTAGGCTGGATCTTAATTGCTCCGATAAAGGAATTTCTTGAAAGCCGCGGGCTCAAAGTGGAAAGTCCTGGTTTTTTGAAGGGGAAATCTGGTGCCAGCCACATGTTTGACTTAGTTGCTTCCAGCGATGGAAAAGATCAAAAAGTAACCGTAATTGATCTCGCAGCATCAACCGGCAACGTTGTTTCTGAGCAAGCAGTCATTGCAATGTTTGCGAAGGTATATGATGTTGCTCCAGACCGAGCGTGTTTAGTGGCAATTCCTAAGATGAGTGAAGATGGGAACCGATTGGCAGAGCTTTATAAGATCAAGGTAATTGAGGCTAAGAATCAGAAAGAAGCGATAAAAGCTCTGAAAGAATGCATTAAAGAATAGTCTGATGAATTTAAGGTGCTTTTTCTGGAAATTCCAAGTAATTTCCACTTTCTGTGACTATTTTGTAATAATATGTTTCGCCGCTAGTCCAATTGCCGCCAGTAGTTCCGCCACTACCCCAGAGAATTGTTATAGTTATGGAGTCTTCAGCTCTGATGATGCCTGAATTAGTGTAGGTATAATCAGTGCCATACGTTAATTTAGTGAGGGCGGAATATCCTGTGTCTGACCAGTATACTGCTGCCACCTTATCATTTGCTGTTCCAGTGTTTCTAATGACGATGTCGGTTCGATTGTTAGCTCCGCCTGATGAATAATATCTTACGTTTTCTGGCATAAGAACTGCTCCGCTCTGTTCTGTTCGGGTGGATACAAAGGTGATGATCCAAGCATAACTTATGATGGCTGCGGCAACTGCGATGGCTATTAACAAAAGCGTTGCGAGAATTGGTGATATTCCTTTTTTAGAGGTTAGTTTTCTAATCAAGGCGTTTTCTTCCCTTTTAATACGGAATTTGTAGAGGCTGATGTATTTAACTTATATGAACTCAAAATCTAGATTGGCAAGACTAAAAAGGAGGAGAATCGAATAATCAGCAACGGATAGCTAGCTTCCCGAAAAAACAGCGGTGTTCCCTCGCTGCGTCACAACCTTAACTATGTATTCTCCACTCGGCAAACTAATGTCAGAACGGGTGTAATTCAGTGTTTCTCCAGAATTTATGAATACGTTCACATCATAACGCTGATGGATGGTTGAGTTGTTGACCCATAAGGAAACCAGATGAGCGGTTAAAGACCCTTCGTTCTTAAAAGTGAAGCGAGTTCCACTAGCCACAACTCTTACACCTAAAAAGTCGATGTCAACGGTTGTTCGAACAGCGTCATTCCCTGCGTCACGAACTTTCACATACATTGTACCGTCACTCTGCACATAACTGCTCCATTGATCCGTAAGGTTCACAGCGTAACTATCCCACCCAGTTGTGGGGGTGTAGCCCGTGGTGGAATTAAAACCGTTATCGCCGTATGTGTTCGCTGTCCAGTTGTAGGCTTCAAGATATATGTTTTCTTTATTGTCGCTAGCTCTATATCTCAATTTTATTTCAATGGTTGAAATAGTATCCAGAGGATAACTGGAAACGTCTACGATGAAGGTGCCGTTAATATCCAGCCTACGTGTTGGAGGGCGCGACTCTTGGAATGTTTCCCATACGCCATCATTAGCGACTTGTGTATCTTCATAGGTGCCGCTTACATTAGTGCCCAAATTCACTGTATATTCGCTTTGAGCCACAAACCAGGAAGAATAGGTGGTGTTGATGCTGGCAACATTGGAAATTTTAATGTCTTCCCGTATTTTCTCCCAGTCCAATTGATTCATTTGGTAGCTCCACAAAATCACGTTTGATACAATAGCGATAATAATCACTAAACTAAGCACGACGACGATTATGTTGCTGACGCCGCGTCGATCTCGTCTAAGACGGCGACGTATAGTAATCAACAACCTGGGTCCCCCTAGTAGTTACGACCTTAATGTTATATACGGAGTCTGAACTCCAACTGTACGTAACATTCGCCCAACCATGACTTTCTATACCTAACTCAAGCGAAGTAAATGACTGTGATGTGTAATTCACATATACAGCGGCTACTTCAATCGGCATTTTACCCGTATTACGGACATAAATCGCAATTTCGCCACCTGCCTTAAACCACACATCTTCTATGATGAATCTTTCACCCATAGTTTGGCGAAGATTGCTTGTTATAACGTATGTTGCAGTTATGGCAATCATCATACCCGCCACTGCAATAGCCATTAACAAAACATTACTCAAAACCGGCGTGATTCCCTTCTTATCCCGCAAAAATCTGCTCACATACATCCTCTCCTATATCAGAAACTTTAGGGCTAGATATCCAGAAGCCAAGAGAATGACGCTGTGTTTCAAGCCTGCGCTCACGGTTCCTTCACCCATTTTTCCAGCCACTAAACCGCCGAAGAAAGCTTGGATTACACTCATGTGAAAGAAAAGTCTCCTAGCCTCTTCCGACGTCAAAACAACAGAGCCAAGAAGGGGAAGATCAACCACCTCAACGAATAATGATTTGAAAAGCATAATAACGGTGAAAAGGAAAACAAAGAATGCAACGTAAACAATCGCTATGTATGGTCTCGTTTGAGTTTGTCGTTCTTTTTCCATTGTTAAAGTTGTTTGTATAAACCTACTTGTATGCGCAAACACCTTCTCCACTCGCCCCCCAGAAAGGCTAGCTTCAATCACAAGCGGAACTACCCGTCTCATCAACACTGTGCCAACGCGCTCGCCAAGAAATTGAAAGGCTCTTTCAAAAGGCACGCCCCAAGACATTTGAATCACCATTTTCTTCAGCTCCTCAGTCAAAGGTCCATAACGTCTTTTAGCTGCTACTTCTAGAGCTTGTGGCAGAGGCATCCCAGCCTTTCGAGCTTGAATAATGCTTCGGAAAAGGTCGGGTAGATGTTTATCAATAGATTTTTTCCAGCGATAATCTATGTAATCCAGCACTGCGGCGGGAAAAACCGTGATTAAAATTGCGAGCAACAAGTATTCATCAAAAAGAGGTGTGTTCCAAAGCGTTATGGATGCAGTTACGAGTACGGCAACACCTACTAAACTAGATACGATCCAAGCAATTTTTTTCTCCTTTTTCTTAATCTTAGGCATACCTACCTCCTCGGTGAAATAACGTCCAGCATTATGAGAAACACGATTGACCCGATAGGTATGCCTAGATAGGTCAGTAGATACAACAGCAAGCGGGGATTAAGTAATTCTGTTCCTCCTCCCAGCATTGCCATCACAGCGAGCATGACTACGAGGATTAAGGGTCCCGCAACTAGTAGGGCAACATAAAACTCCGCTAAGATAGAAAGAGTGTCCGAAAATCGGCGAAGAGCAATGCGCTTTAGCTTCATGTATTGACGTGCTCGTTCTCTCAAGTATTTTGTTAAGCCTCCTCCCGAGTGAACAGCAGCGATGAAACCTTCCAGCAACTCCTTAAACTTTGTTGAAGGTGTTCGTTCAGAAGCAGCTTCTAAAGCTGAAAGTATGTCATATCCAAATAGTTCTACATCACGCACTATTTTTTTAGCTTCACCAGAAATCGCTAATGAAGAGTCAATTTCAGCTAAGGAACGAAAAATCATGTCAGGTGGCACACCAGCACCAGACAGTATAGCCATATAACCAGTCGTGAAAGGAAGCTCATCATCCAAGTTTCTCTTTAAACTATCTGCACGATATGCTGGGTAAATGTAAAAAAGAATAATGGTTAAGGCTCCAGCGAACAGGCTTCCGCCTATGCCGAAGAGAAGAGAAGGCAGCAGAGAAAGATGAAGAACGAAAAATAGAATTGAAGGGATCAAAATTAGAAACGATATGGAAACTATCATGAATGTGAGGATGGCGAAACTCACATAAGCCTTAAAACTAATCATTATTCCAGCTTTCCGATAGTTTGTACGCATGTCTTCAAACAAGGGCAATAATGAGGCAATTCTCTCTCCGATTAATTGATAGGCAACCACTTGAGGCTTTGTCTTATTAGAATGGTTTCTCTCAATTAAATGATGAAAGCTTCTATAGGCTTTTTTGATTCTCTCTCTGATTTTGCTCAAATCCAATGTGCTCCTACTCTCGCCTTTCTGTAAACACGCGCAGGGTCAGCGTAGTATTCTCTGATGACAGTGGCGACGTCGATGTGTCTTCGAATATTATTTTTCGCCATCCATTCTAACACAACCCTTCTTCGGTGAAGCTCTTTTCGAACTTCATCTTCTCCAAGACCCAACTTTTTCATGTTTTTCTCTAAGACATGACTGCGCCCAGAATACGAGAAAGCATCATTTTTCGGATTCCACTGATACACGTCATTGGTCAAAAGCTCCTTCGTTTTGGGATCCATAGCCACAATCTCTGTTACCGAACTTGTTCTTCGTGCTGGCTTTCCATTAATTTCAGTTCGTAATTGAATCATTACGATATCTATCATAGTGAGGAGAGTTCTCGGGATATTCAGAGGCTCAGATTCTAAACGATTGACAACGGACTCCACGGATTCCGCGTGTATCGTGCTCATACCCAAATGTCCAGTCGCCATTGCTTGGAAAAGAGTGTAAGCCTCTTTGCCACGCACCTCGCCCACAATAATATAGTCTGGTCTCTGCCTTACTGCTGCCTTCAAAAGGTCAAAAAGCGTAATGGCGCCTGTCTTTTCACCTTCGGACCCAAATGCTGACCGAACAACCGAGGGAATCCAGTTCTCGTGGGGCAAGTTAAGCTCAGCGGTATCTTCTACGCTTACGATCTTGAACTCGGGCTTTATGAACATGGATAAACAGTTAAGTATCGTTGTCTTTCCCGATGCAACTCCTCCCGCTACAAGAACCGAAGCTCGATTTTCAATAGCATACCAAAAGTACGCCGCCATATCTGAAGAGAGCGTGTTAAAAGTGATCAGATCAGAAATAGTTAGTGGGTCCACACGAAAACGGCGAATCGTAAACGTTGAGCCTCTTCGAGTAATTTCTGATCCATAGGTAAGTTGAATACGGCTTCCGTCGGGAAGGGCAGCGTCAAGTATAGGCGTCGCAACAGAAATGTGTTTTTTTGCGAGGTAAGCCAATCTTACAATAAAGGAGTTTAGCTCATCCTCATCCTCAAAAATGATGTTTGTAGGTATCGACTCATACTCTCGATGCCAAACGTAAATGGGAATGTTCACTCCATCCGCAGAAACATCTTCAATCATATGATCCTTCATGAGAGGATCAATTTTCCCATAGCCAATGAAGTCGCGTACAATGTAGTACATAAGCTTATCAACAGCTTCCTTCGCAACTTTCATGCGATAGTTTTTGATGATCTCTTGAACCTTATTCTTCAGATACTCCTTTGCCTTCTCCTTAGTTTCAAGATCATCAAGGCTAACATCTATTTCTTCAACCAAAAGATTCTTAATTTCACGAAGTTGCTCCCTTTCCCTCTCGCGAAGAGTAGGCTCAATCACCTCATACCGCATCTTTTGTGTAATAGGATCTCTCACAACCGCGGCGAAAACATAAGGCTCCTCTATGGGATAGACTTCTCTAAACATGGACAATTTTCTCTTCTTTACAGCCTCCGGCTTTGTTTTCATTCGTTTTCACTCATTTAACCGAATATTATGGTCTCTAACCAAACTGATACGGGCGCAGCGCCACAATATATTGCGTAGTAAGACTTAATAAATTCTATGAATGCGAAATCACTTACTAAACCATTCTGAAAACTGAAAAACTCTTGATTTTTAACACTCAAACACTTAGGTTGCCCAGAATGGAGAATGACGTCTCATAAGATTGATGAGTTCATTTAACGCCTCTAACTCATCTGGAGATAGATAATCTTGAAATTTTGTCAATAGCGCTTTTGCATGTGCTTCAGGTA
>QMYO01000100.1 GCA_003662715.1 Candidatus Bathyarchaeota archaeon
CTTCTGGGCACCATGGGAAAGCTGGAAAGCATGGTTCCCAACAGCTTACATGCGAGTGCGAGCGGTCTACGCTGTCTATGGAGAATTCGTTTACCTATGGACTAAACAGGAAGCAGAAAAATGGGATTATGAATGGGAGAACCGCACAACCACCTATGTGAAGCATGAGGGACCATGGACACAGTTCTGGGCTGGCGTAGGCTCGTGGCTTAACAATCCATGGACTAAGTTCTGGCTGTTCCTCTTCTCCATTCTAATAATACTGGTTATCTTGGCGGTTTTTGCGCCTGGCATCTTAGGGTTAGCAGGTGCATTAGCGGGAAGAGCAGCCCATAGGCTACGCAGGGGGAAGAAGCGATGAGTTTACCTCGCAGAAAGTTCATGCCAACCTTTGATTTTATAAGCATCAACCTCATAGTTGCAGCTATCATCATTTTCATGTATGCCTCAACGTTTGTAGGAACCAACGCTGCATCGCAAGCTCTCTTCGCAGTTTCCCTTTTAACCAGTGGATTGCTTCTGACTATAGTGCTTACTAAGATAAGAATTGACACTCGATTTAACGTGAATGAGTTGGCGGTGATGATGAATTGGCTGCTCATTTGTATGGGCGCCATTCTAATCGTTAACAAAATCGCTTTTATACGATGGGAAGTTTCACCTATGCCCGCTAACCTATTCGCCGTGCTTATAGCGATAAGCGAGGAAGTGTTCTTCAGAGTTTTCTTAACCACATGGTTTTACATGCTTGCAGGCAAATTCTTCGCCATTTTCCTCTCCAGTACAGCTTGGAGCGTGTATCATTTCGCTGTGTATGGAAGCGACTTAGTAGTTATCGGTGTGATTTTGGCTGCGGGCTTCGTGCTTGGCTACGCTTACGTGGAGAGTCGTAGAGCGTCTGTTCCCATGTTGGCTCATGCCCTCATAAATTTGATTGCGACGGGGTGAAATGGGAGTGTGGAGGAAAGGCGTTGCGACGTTTCTGGTTTTAACCATGCTCTTTTTGAGTAATTCTTATGGCGTTAGGGGAGCCGTGGTGCTTCATCGCAGTTTTGAGCCTTCATCACCCAAGGTTTATGAAACAGCATACAATTATACTTATGTCACAAGCTTTGGCAATTACACTTTTGATAAGCAGACTGGAGCTTTCCAGTACACATTCGTTAACGGAACAGTGCTTGCTCCTTCTGTGCGTTTTATTCTACAATTCAATGCATCTGGAAGCTGGGAAGACTTTAATTTAACCACGCCCGTGTTCACCATTGTATCCGATGATGAATTACGCTTTCTGCAGAACGTGATGAATCATTCCATTAATCTAAGGTACATTATTGTATCCGCAGTTTTCTCAAATAAAAGTGCGCCTAAGCTTAGCCTTACCTATGATGTTCCAGCTCAAGTGAACTTCACGTTTAGAGTAGTGTTTAAAGTTACTATTCCACAAGCATGGAAATATTTTATCAATGAAGCAGAACAGTGCGTTCAGATTCCGAGGACTAAACCTTTAAGCTTCATTGCGGATAGAGTGCGCATAATTCGAAATCCAGAGGCTTCTGCGTTAAGATTGCTTGTTGACTGGACAGATTATGGTGAAAGCCTTGTTATGCTTAAAGGTAGCACGGTTTCCGTGTTTTTCCCTGGGAACATGAGTAAAATTGACCCAACAGTTGCAAGTGAAACAGCGAGTTTTTTCCCGATTCCTGAACCGCGACAAAGAGGCTTGTGGTATATGGGTGGCAGGTACTGGATGTTTTACTCCGATGGAACAAATCTCGTGTATAAACATTCAAAAACTGGAAATGATGGCAATTGGAGCAATCCAATAACTCTGAGAACGGGACCAGATGCAAATTTTGGAGACCATTTTGCTTTCACGTTTAACGGCACATATCTACATTACGTTTTTGTAAGTGTAACGGCAGGCGACCCTTTAAGATATAGAATGGGTAAACCTTTATCTAACGGAACAATAATATGGCTTGATGATGAACAAGACATCTTAAACCTACCAGTGGATGACACCATTCGGGAAGCGACTATCACCACCGACTCAAATGGTTATCCAATAATTTCATATGCATATAAAAATGGGACGACATCTGGTATTTATCCCTGTGTTATAAAATCAAGTCAAAACAATGGCACGTGGAATACTGCTTCTGGTTATCCGTATCGGCTGACAATGATTGATAATACATATGGATGGGATACATTGGTAATACCATTGTCTTCTGAGGATTTTTATGTTCTTTACATGGCAGCAGAAAACTCTAAGGGAAGGCTTAATGATAATGGTGAATGGCAAACGGAAGAAACAATAACAAATTACTTTTCTAAGGGAAGACCTTGTGCAGTTAGCATTAACGGAGATATACATCTCGTCTGGCTTAATACAACAACTTATGAGATAGTTTACGCCAAAAGAGATGTAAATGGCTGGCAATCGGAAATTAGTTTGGGAACTGGAGACCATAATACATATCCAACAATAACGGCTGATGGAACAAACCTTTACGTCTTTTGGGAGGTAGACGGCGTTTTTTATCTTAAAGGTTACATTAACGGTAAATGGGATTCAACGATGATATGGTTCACGGCTCCATCATATCCTGCAATGTACCTCAACTCTCTTTATTCTGCATACAATGACATTAAAGCAATAGCTTGGTCAAAAGAATCTTCTCCTTTCTCAGTAATGTTTGAACAATTTAATTACACTAAAACAGTAAGTTCATTCACAATTAACAATACGGATACAACATATCCCATCCTAAATGCAAGTTGGGATGCTTCAAACTGGTTACTGTCATTCTCAACTAAAGGTAACGTAACCATAAACATAGGCGACCCAAGATACCAATTTGCTCCCAAGCGGGTGGTAGTGGGAACGAATATTCATCAGGATTGGAGCTACAACTCGGATACACATGTTCTCAGCATCTATAATATTGCCAGCCAAGTGAAAGTTTACTGGCGCATAGACGAGGGAGGAGGTGGTGGCGGCGGAGTGTTTCCTCCTCTACCGCCTGAACCTCCATCTGTTCCCACTGTGGCACCTGACATCACGGTTTACGGAAGCCTAATTCTCCTTGGCACCGTGGTCACTGCTGTTGTTGTTAGTCAAATGCGGAGAGAAAAGACTGTAAAACAGCTGTTTCGAAATCGTGTTAAAAGGAAGAGTGGGTTGAGGGATAAGTGGAGGCGTAGGTATGGGTAGACTTGCTGAAACGGTTATTGGATGGTTGATTTTCTCGCTTATCTTCACGTTAGCCATAACTTTCCTTGGGTTTGAAGGAGATTTCCGTAAAACTTTTACGGTTTCCTTCCTAACCTTAGTGGTGAGTAGCCTTGTTACATGGATTCTTGCATATTCAATAAGGAGGAAAAGGTGATGTTGAGGCGTAGGCTGTTTCTGCTGTGTCTGCTCACTTTGATGATGCTTAACAGTTTCGTATGGTTCACACCGCAAGCCAACGCTATAACCGTGAATGATGTAGTTGTGAAAATTACTCCGCCTTACGGTAACGTTGAGCATGTTCAAACCGATTCTGAAGGTAATATCTACTATGGAAACGAACTTGGCAACATCTATAAGAGCACTGATAGCGGTTCAACTTGGACTTTATGGTTTGACAAGGAAAACGCTTCGGAAAATTATGTGCGAGCGATTTTTCAAGCGGATAATGGTGATTTCTTTGTTTATGCTCTGGGAACTGGAAATCCCATTTGGAAGTATAATGGAACATGGACTCAAAGCTTCACCAATGTTGGAAGTGCCATTTGGCACTACGACCAAATGAGCAACGGCACTATACTAATGAATCCTTATGGTAACACGCATAATGACGTTTTATACGCAACGGATGATTACGGCGAAAATTGGCGAATGATAAATCTGTCTCAAGTGGTTTCTGGATGGACTGACCCTTGGCATATCCATTCTGTTCGAGTTAACGAGTATAACAATGATGATGTTTGGGTAGCCATTGGTGATGATGGAGACGAAATACAGCTTGTAAAGTACAACGCAAGCGGATGGTTCTTGATGGCGAAGGGGCTACAGCGATATTGGAAATGTGACTTTGCCTTTGACGAAAATTATGTATATTTCATGTCTGACACCACTTATGATAAGATAACACGGATGCCTCATAACGGTAATGTGACGACTGACCAACAAGACGTTTTAAGGTCAGATGAATGGACTGTTGGAACACATTTCGGAAAATGGATTCAAAATGTCGATGGCATCTTAGTGGCTTTAACTCGTCATGGAACTATCTGGGCAAGCTGGGATGGTGAGCATTGGGTTAATCTGCAAACGGAAAATGCTAATTATGAGCCAGAAGTTGTGGCTTGGTATCGTTCAAAGGATGGTGCGATTGTCGTAGGTGACAGAGGACAAAACAAAATCATTAAGTTATACATAGACGAACAAGTGCTTAAACACTTATTCTTCAAGGATTCCGTGACGATAAACGGAAATTCCGTTACTATAAATCACGTTTTCAAGTCTGGCTCTGATATGGCGGTTGACCTTAGCACTTACGGCTTGTCAAGTGCTCAAATTACGCTTCAAGGTGTATCTCAAACGTCATGGGCAAGTAATGGAACGTTTGAAACTGGCGACTTAGGAGGATGGTATGAGCGATGGGGCACAATTTCAGTTACGTCAGAAGATGCCTACGAAGGAACATACTGTCTCAATTTCACTCCAGGCGTAAAAGGTAGTATATGGTTAAATGTTCTACCTCCTGAATTTTATAATTCATCTGCTGGTGGTTCTGGAATTGGCTTTCCGTATGCTACTGGAAGAGTTTACGTTGTAAGCCTCTGGGCTAAAAGCAATGTTTCAGATACAGATGCGTTTGCTATAGTAATGAGAATAAAAAATGGTACTGACCCCGACTCAATACATCGGGCATGGCATCTTAACCCTACAGATACAAAGTGGAGATTTTACACAGAAACATTCGTATTACCCTATGGATATGACAGAGTATGCTTTTATCTTACTAACGATTATGCTAACGGAAGAGAACTGCTCATAGACAATTTCCAAATTGAATGCTATGAAGCCCAAGTATATGATGGAACTGGCTTATCAAGACAATTTCTGGGCGGATGGGTATCATCTCATTATAACAGTAAAACAACAGAGAATCCAAGCGTCACCATAGCTGGAACAGTCAAATCACACTCTGGCGTTCTTGCAAACGGAACTAACTCAACAACCACAAGCATAACTTTACCCTCTGGCATCCTCGACGTTACCACTTCAGTTACAAACAGCTCTTACGTTAGAGTAATCATTGAAGGAACAAAAGATTATAGCATAACCAACGCTATCATAAGAAACAGGATAAGCTCTGGACTATACAACGCCACATACTACGCTACACCCTCAGTGACAGCAACAACCAACCTAATAATCATGGCGGAAAAAACAAGCACAATAACCTCAGCTTCTCTCACATCAAACCAACTCACCTTCACGGTTTCAGCACAGTCTGGAGCCACAAGCACCACACAAATCTACACTGGAAGCAAAGGAGAGCCAACAAGCGTATCTGGAGCGTCAAGCTGGAGCTACAACTCAGCCACGAAAATCCTCACGTTAACCGCACAGCACAACTCACCCGTAACCATAACCATAGACTGGACACCGCAAAGCGGAGGCACTATCCCAGACGACGATGAACCTTTCGACCTTGACTTACCCGATGTCCCTTCTCTAACCATCCGTGAAATCTACAGACACATCGGCTTCCTCATAGGCATCCTCATTCTCGCAGGTCTAATCCTCTACATACAAAACCCGAAGAAAATACGCCGCTTCTTCAGAGGCTTACTCCTTGCCAAAATGTGAACTCTGCAACCACAAAGTTAAACGTGTATACCCCTTTAACATCAAAACCAAAATTCGCATAACCAAATTCATGGCTTGCACAAAATGCATCAAACGCTACACCTAAAAAATTAACCTAACCTTTTTCTTTATATGCCTCATAAGCCCGAATCACAATACCACAAAGCAGAATTACAGTTCCAAACAAATGAAGACTATGCATCATAAACCAGGGAGCAACAACGCTCCAAGGACTAAGATAACTGTAACTTTCTGGCTGCCACAAATCCCTAAACGGATATCTACCCTCTCCTATACCAACCATTAATCCCGATAACAAAACGACAAAAGCAACAAGAATAACAACATCAGAAACCCTCACTCTCATCACCATACCATTTTTCTAAACACATCCATAAAAATCCATATGGAACAATTTTATAGAAGATTGCATCACTTCCGCTTCCTGAACAGCTTAGCGCCATCCACATCACAGACGTACTCGAAACCCGCCTCTACTAATTCACGAGCCTTCTCCACCGTGCGGGCTACAGCACTAACCCACTCATCATCATGAAAATCTACGAGATGCGTGTAAACCAGAGTATTCTCTAATCGTCTATGACCAAGC
>QMYO01000101.1 GCA_003662715.1 Candidatus Bathyarchaeota archaeon
ATGATGGGTCTGTTAGTGCTTGCATTAAAAATGTTATGGCTGAGATTCCGAGACCAAGGTGGATGAAGAATCTACGACCGTACACGTCTGAGGCACGTCCGAAGAGATATGCGGAAGCGAATACGGTGAATCCGTAGACTGCTCCAATTATCCCTATTTGGGTGTTGTTGGCTCCCAGTTCCTTAGCTAAATTTGGGATAAATAGGAGCGAGGCGGATGTTGCTAGGTTAGATAGAAGCGCAATAATGTTTGATTTCATGTTGAACCATCAAAAAAGGCTGAAGATTAAAAATGTTTCTGAATCAATTTTGATGGGAGAATGAAAGAATATAGAGAGAAGCGTTGACTTCACCATCTTCTTAAACATTTGTGCTACTCAAATTCAGATTCTAACTTCATAACTTATTTTAGGATGCGACATTCAAATTTGACCTAAACATAAATGTAGGAGGTTACGAAATGGAGCTTCTGCCCGAAAAAAGATTCGGAATCTTCTTAATAGCCGTTTCAGTTTGGTATCTAATTAACCTAAAAATCTTCAATGCCCTTCAACCAATTCTCGCATTACCTGCCTCTGTAACCGTCTTTATTGGCTTATGGTTTTTACTAGCGCCTTTCACATCTACAGTACCCTCAACAATCGTAACTAGACCAAACGCCTCTCCACAGGTTTCTGCGCCAGCTGCAATGAAGCTTGAGACAATGCCTATGTCAAAGTCTGCAACAACAAAAGCTGAACTGAAGATTAGTAAAAAGACTAAAAAACCGTCTCTAACCGTTAAGAAGCCTGTTAGAAAGTCGGTTAGAAAGAAGAAAACATCAAAAAGCAGCGCTTAGCAACCTCCAGTTAACAGGTTTTTCAACGCTTTCTTTCCAAAGATAATTCTATAGTCCATCCACTCAAGCTTCGTCAAGTAAAAATTATATCAAGTTGCAACTAAACCCTTAAACTCGGGTG
This sequence comes from Candidatus Bathyarchaeota archaeon, assembly GCA_003662715.1. The sequence goes on from QMYO01000101.1 coordinate 959, forward strand.
TGGAACGTTTTCAACAAAAATAATTGAAACCATAATTCTCGCTGTCGTTCAAGGCGTAACAGAATGGCTACCCATATCCAGCTCTGGGCATCTAGTGATTATGCAAGAGTGGCTGTTTCAAGAAGAGCTTCCGTTAATCTTTAACGTAATGTTGCATGTGGGAACTTTATGTGTTGTTTTGTTAATGTTCTGGAGAGACATTGTAGAGATTTTCAAGGCATTGATTAAGTTAGATTTCAAAACAGAGGAAGGAAAGTTAGCTTTATACATACCTATGGGAAGCGTGCCCACCGCTCTTATTGGTTTTTTATTTCGTGACGTTTTCGAATCCTTCTTCCATAATCTGCTCGCAGTTGGCATAGCCCTTCTCATAACTGGCTCTTTCCTATACTTTTCTGAAAGTAGAAAAAACGGTAGAGAAATGGGTTGGTTGGACTCGTTGCTGATTGGGATAGCACAGGGCATCGCTATTATCCCGGGCATTTCTAGAAGCGGTATCACCATAACCACTGGGTTGTTGAGAAAGGTGGGAAAAGAAAAAGCATTTAGATACTCGTTTCTACTTTCTATACCCGCAATATTAGGGGCAACTCTCACTGAGTCGATGCGAGTAAATGTGAGCAACATAGATGTGGCAATTATGTTTCTCGGTGTTATAGTATCTATGGTTGTAGGTTACATGTCTCTTAAATTGCTGTTAAAGATTGTTTTGAAAGAGAAGTTTCATCTGTTTGCCTATTACTGCTGGACAGTCGGCGCGCTAATCATTCTTTCTCAAGTTCTATAACCCGAGTTTGAAATTAAACGAGAAACTCCAAAAACGATGTAAACAGATAAGAGAGTGAACGCGCTCAGTTCTCAAGACAGATAAGAAAGCGGAAGCTACGTCAATGGTCATTGTAAAAAAGACTCCGAGCATTGTCTACTGGCTTGGAAACAAACTATGCCTAAACATAACCAACCGATGCTCTAACGACTGCTACTATTGTTTCAGAAGATACAAAAATGGCATAGGAGACTTCAACTTAAAACTGCTCAGAGAACCATCGCAGAAAGAGATTATTAAACAGTTAAAAGAGGTCATCAACAGAAAACACTGGAACGAAATCGTCTTCTGCGGATTCGGAGAACCCACGGCGAGGCTGGACTGCCTTTTAGAGATTACGAGATGGATAAAGAAACATTTTGGAATAGCTGTTAGAATCGACACCAACGGTCATGGACACTTATTAAATCCGAGAAGAGACGTGATTAAAGAGTTGAAGGATGCTGGTGTGGATAAGATAAGTGTTAGTCTAAATGCTCATGACGAAGCGACGTACATTGAAGTGTGTAAGCCACAATTTGAAAAAGCCTTTGAAAACGTTTTGAAATTCATCGAAAAGGCGGGTAGAGAATTTGACACAGAAATCACAACCATAACCATCCCCGAAGTGGACATTCAAAAAGTGAGAAAAATAGCAGAAAAGATGGGAGTAAAATTTAGAATAAGACAGTACATACCCTGCTTCTGGTGAAACACCACACAAAACTACTGGTTTAAACACACCTTTACTTATTAACCAGTTTTTTGTTGCTCCTCTGTGCCCCGAGTGCAGAAAAACTCGGTTATGAAGCTCATTTTTTCGTATACGGGGCAGGATGGGCAAATGCAACTTGATTCATCCGTTATGTTCTTGCTTTTTCCTCTCGTCGCGAAACAGTAAGCGATGTAGTCGTCTTCTCTGCCAAGTGCCAGATAGGTTGGGCAGCCCTCACAGATACACATGGACTCGACTTCCTTTAACATCTTTTCCATCGACTCAGGATGCGCCTCCATACTAACTCAACCTCTGTTAATTCATAATAAATCATTAGTTTATTAGTTAACACTTATAATCCTAGTCAAAAGTGAAAGCTGAAGGACAAAGCTCATTCAACACGCATGTTCCACACATGGGCTTCTTTGCCATGCAAACTCTTCTACCATGAAATATCAGTAAATCCGTGATTCTCATCCACTCGGTTTTCGGAACAATTTCCATCAAATCCCTTTCTATCTTATTCGCATCTTTATGTTTTGAAAGCCCCAGCCTTTGGCTAAGCCTACGGACATGAGTATCCACAGCTATGCCTTCAATAACACCATAGGCATTTGACAAGACAATATTCGCTGTTTTTCTGGCAACACCCGGCAACTTAAGCATCTCCTCCATCGTTCTCGGAACTTCCGAGTTGAACTTTTCAGCCAGCATCTGACAACATTTCTTGAGATTTCTAGCCTTGTTTCTGTAAAAACCCGTGGGTCTTATGTCTTCTTCTAGTTCCTTCAAATCCGCATTGGCGTAATCTTCTGCCTTTCTGTACTTTCTGAAGAGTCTCTCCGTGACGAGGTTTACTCTTTTGTCGGTGCATTGAGCCGCAAGGATGGTAGCCACTAAAAGTTCTAGAGGATTAGTATAGTTTAGAGCTATTTTTGCGTCTGGATACTCCTTTTCCAATAGTTCAATTATCTTTAACACCCTAGTTTTGTCATTAAAATTCATATTAGCACGCTTCAACTTCCCTTTCATAACAATATTTCCTCTTCTAATGGGAGAGATAAAATTTTCTTCAGTGCCCCAACCCGCTAATGTTGCTTCATAATCTTCTCAGCCCAGCTTCTTTAACTATCTCATATGGATTCTTAACGGAATATGCAACTCCTTCAGAGCAAACATACGCCCTCAGTGCTTTAGTGACTGGATACTTCAGATTCGTCAACCTTTCTCTCAGGCATAAAACATAACCTTCCCTAATGTTTTCCATAAACGTTGTTATCATTGTTAGACCTGAAGATAAAAGTGGCAAGGTCACTACTTAATAAAAAAAGGAAGAAAATGGCTGGCGCGATTTTTGACATTGTTAAGGAAATGGGCTAAACGAAGATGGTTACGTCTGCTGTTGAAGCAACATCTAAGAAAGCTGCTGCGCCAGCGATTTCATCTACCTCAGGGATTAGGTCCTCCTTCTTTACACCAAACATCTCCATGGTTGGACTACAAGCATAGATTTTCAGCATTCCAGTTGCCTTTAATCTTTTAAGCATCTCATACGGCGCAGGATACTTCATCTCTCCAAGCTTCTTTTTCAATGGCTCTTCTAAATCTTTGTATATGGCGGGTAATCCAGCTTTTTCCATAGCCCCTTTTTTGAGCATGGTGAGCCCCCAGAAGGTAAAGTAAACATGAACCTCCATATCCATTGCAGTAGCAGCGGAAGCCAGTATGAACACAGGATAAAGTCGGTCTATGGTGCCTCCGTGAGCGATGATTGCAAGTCTCTTTTTGGTTTTTTCAGTCATAAATTTTCACTCCTTTTTTCTAGGTTTTTCAAAAGTTTGAATATGAATTATGTTATAACACTGTTATAAACCTTTTTGTGACCAAACAGAAAAACACAACAAAACACAGAAACATCACTCAGGTTAACACACGTCACACACAGTGCTCTTGATATGGACTCAGGAATGCACGTCGCAACGGCAAGGCACACGCACTTATTTTGTTATAAGCCAAGTCCCAACAACTATGAGAATTATCGCCAACCCCTTTACAGCCACGACTTTTTTCCCTATTTCTTCTTTCAATATCCTTGGCACAAATAGGCTAAAGTAAGAGAGTGATTGTGAAGACAAAAAAATGGTTCTAATGATCCCGCCGCAGACACTAAAGACACGGGTCCACTGGAGATCGCAATGTAGTAGAAAACTGTGGCAACGAGGCTTATTGAAGTGTTTATGATTCTCCATAATAGAACGGTTCCGTTGACGCTTTGAATGTCGCTTAGGAAATTGTGTCTTATCTTCGGAAAACAAAACAACATTATTTTAGCCCTATACACAAGTTCCAGAAACTGTTAAAAAAAAAGAGGAGTTAAGTAGCAGATCAGAACGTTGCTCTTCTCTACTCTGTTGGGAATTTTCTATGTGAAGTTGGCTACCACGTCTTTAGCGCTCGCTATGGCGTCTCCTCCACCGAAATCTTCGATGTAGTCGCCGGCGAAGTAGATTCTTCCAACTGGCAGTTTGTTCTTTATGTAGTTTCCGTTCAGCACGTGTCCGACTGGCCAGATAGGTCCGTATGGATCCCACTGGAACACGCGTCCGGATCCCTCGATATAGTAGTCTCTGACTTCTGGCCAGTAAGTCTCTAGATCATCTAACACATGATTCGTTATCATGTCCGTAGTTGCTGTGTCCGCGTGTATTCCATGAGGGCTACTCCATAATGCGCTCGCTTCAGGTTCATTAATATATGTTGAAAGTATTCCTTTTCTACCCGTTTGGTTAACTGTCTCGCTGCCAATGGTGTAGGCACCAGGCCTAGTCGTGCCGTAGACACCGTGATCAGAGAATCCGCCCCAACCTTCCATGCCGTACTTTGTCTCCCAGAACCTTTTGCTGTACTGCTGAAGTGCTATGAAGCATTTGGGTTCTCCCATTGATGTTAGACTGGCTACTTTGTCGGTTGGAAGCTCCGGAACTATACTGGCCACCTTACTGTGTTGGGTAGCGACGATTGCAACGTCAGCCGTGTAAGTGCCTTGGTTAGTTTCTACTTGGACGCCTGTGGCTGTGTTTGTCACACTGGACACTGGTTCGTTCAGGTGCACGGCGCCCGAGGGTATTCTTTGCATAAGTTTTTCGATGATTCTGTAGGGGCCATTCTTGAGTGTGTAGGTCGCTCTACTGTAATCCCAGTAGGCACAACTCATGATGCCAAATGCAGCGCTAAATTGGTATGATTGTACCCCAACTTCGCTCCTAATGCTAAGGTCCCAGAACTCTGCTACGTCAGGACGCCAGTGTGGCGTTTCATCTGGATTATACAGCATCCAATCTTCGAAGTCTGTGTAATCATAGTCTGGATAGCCCCCTGTGTCCAAGGGCCAAACACACACCTCTTCCATTAGCTCCCCGACTTCATCTTCAGATGCGCGGAAGGCTTCCGCTCCGCCCTTGTCGTCCCATGGGAGTGAATCGATTAGTTTCCGCCAGCGGGCATCGTAGTGGTATTCGCCTCTCCAGTTATAGAACGTAGCATCTGGGTATCTCGCGTAGTCTGCCCTTCTGAATCCAAGTTCATCAAGAAGCCACCACATATCCGCATCAAGTTGTCTGTCATACCACTCATAGAACCCTACTATGCCGTACTGTCCATTTGGGTATTCAGCCTGTTGAACCCTTCCGCCTGGTCTGTGGCAAGACTCCAGCAACGTCACTTCTTTCCCCATATCCGTGAGCAGCATAGCCGCTGTTAGACCCGCCAATCCGCCTCCTACTACAATAGCACTATTAATTGGAATAGGCTCTTGCGCCTTCACTGGTGGAAACAGCTTCTTAAGCAAAGGTTCTCCAGTAGCTCCAGCTATTCCAGCAGCTGCAACACCTGCCGCAGCGGTTTTCAGAAAATCCCTTCGACTAATCTTCG
>QMYO01000102.1 GCA_003662715.1 Candidatus Bathyarchaeota archaeon
CTATTACGGTGCCGTAGGCTGGAAGCTTAAAGGCGACTTGAGGACTCCACCGCCAATTACTTGCAAAAGCAGCCTTCACAGACACGGAAAAAACGAAAGAAAACAATAAAACAACAATGAAAAAAATTTTGCAGGGAGAGAGTTTAGCGTTCACACGTTACACCCCCTTTTCGCGAGGCTGGCTCCGAATCACCTTCTTTTGGCTTAGTAGAACTGTACTTCTACCCGATAGACTGTTATGTCTTCAGTTGCACTTGAACCCTTAACTTTCAGCCAGACACTACGCTCAGTACTAATATCCACGTCTGTCCAGTCCCCGACTCGGAGGCCGTTTCCACTTCCGTCCCATGTTACCTCACATATTATTGCCCCAGCGGTTCCATCCCATAACGCAATGCCTTTACCGCTTCCAGTTTCGTTTCCGCCAGCATAAGCTATTATCCTTATCTTCTTCGGTTTAAACTTGTCAAACGGTATTTTAGTTATAGCCGACGGGAACGCCGTTACATAATCTGTGCCCGGGTCGGTTACAGTTTGCCCAGCTGAATCGTACATCATTAAAATTGACATCGGAGCATCCAATTTTCTTGTGCCGAATAATCTGAGGTTGCTGAAATCGTTAAGGAAACCTTCTGCGGTGGGGTCTATGCTCGGGTATTCTCCGCCGCTCTGGTGTACTAAAGCCCAAAAAGTAGTGTCTGCTTCTGCCTTGAAAGCATACTGACCAGCAGAATATTCACCATATAAGTGCCAAAGTTTAAGCCCGGTATTGCCACTTCTAAGTAGGACTCCCACGTCGTGTCCGCTGAGGTCCATGGCATAAACACTGTTAGCATGTCCATACGCAACATCTACTCCAATTCCACAATTACTTAAATATTCAATCCAAATATGATTAGCGTTCGCTGTGTAATGGTTAGAATCGCCTATTATGATGCCTGTATCCATTTTTGAACTCGGATACCATAACCTTACAACGTTCCAATATGCACCTGAGCCGTCTTCATTATCTATTTTTACACCTATGTTTCCATGTCCGTTTCCCAATCCCTGAACTTGCAAATTAACCTCGCATACCGAAGCATTTTGAATTAACACTCCTTTAGCATTATCAACAGCGAGTTCAAGTCTAGCGGAAAGTTTAACACCGCTACCTGTTATTTTAAACGCATAATCCGCGAAGTTTACTGTTACAATTTTCTGCCAGTTCACCCGAAGCTCAATTTCCTTGTCGAGCACAATTTGGGAGTTGAGAGTTATATCATCTTTAATAACGATTAAGTCACCGTTTGAACAGGCAGCAACCGCTGACTGTATCACCGTCGCCGCATCCGAACCGCTAAACTCAATCTGCCCAGTCCTACCGTTCTTGGCGTAAATGATGTCTAATACTCCGTCTCCGTCTGTGTCGTCTCCGGAAATTATGTAGCTTGCTGTCTCCATGAAGCTTGCAGGCTCAATTGCTATGGTTCCCGTCTGAGCCGTAATAGTTCCGACAAGATAGCCGGCTGAAAACGCCGCTAAACCTATGATACAAACAGCAAGCGCACGCTTCAGCCATTTACGCTTCCGAACAGCAGGAACAACCATCAAACCGACAAGGCAAAGTCCAGAAATACTGAAATACTGCAGGGCTACAATTGGAGCCGGAACAATGGCTGGCTGACTGAAGGTTGCAGATTCAGAAGTTAATGGTTCCACGCTTGGAAGTTCTGTAGCTGTACCAAACCGATACGGAATATTCAGATTCGACATTTCCATATCTGGAATTTCACTTTTCAGCTCTTGCAACTGTCTAGAAAGGTTTTGCTGGATTTCCTGTCTGTATTTGGCTATAAGCTGTTCAACACTGTCCACGCCATAGTTTTCACGCAAATACTGAGTTGCAGGGTCGCTTATCTGCTGGGCTTGACTGGCATAAGCTTGAACTGCAAAGCTGAAACCCAAAATGAAAACGAACACCGTCACTACTACTACCATAACTTTTTTACTCGTGAACATTACATTTTAACCTCCTTAACTTTAATAGCAACTGAAGGCGTATTTAAGATTAACTTGAACATTGCCTTCTCCTCCGCTTTCTCTCTTCTACTTCTTTTTGATGAGCATTACTGCGCCGACAATTGTTAATGCGGCTCCGGCTATTTGCAGGTATGTTCCATACAGTCTTCTTCCTGTTGCGCAGTTTAGTGTTATGTTCATAAGTCTGATTGTCTGTTCCTCTGTGAGCACGTTTCCTTCCAGCGTGTAGACTCCTGGGCTTGGAAGCGTGTAGCTGCCATGCCATGAACCGTCAGGAAGCTTGCTGAGTTGCACGGTGTCGATTAGCTGTCCATCCTTGTAGACTTCAACGTTTACCTGTATGATATATTCTGGATTTTCTGTTGGGATAAACGTCAAGTCTAGTTCTGGGCTGTCCACGAGCATTGCTGCTTTGCTTGTTGCTTGCTCCCCGTTTATAGTGAAGTAGCCGTTTGGCGTTACAGCAGTTGGAATTTCAGTCCAAGGCGGAATGAAATAGACCGTTGTGGAAACACTGCATGACCTGCCTTCGACGTCCTCAACATAATATGTGACTTCATAGTTTACTTTGTATTCTGGCGGAACGACGCTGCACTTGTAAAGGTATAAGTCAAACTGGTCGTAGGATTGACTGCCTTCAAATTGCATTATGTAATCTGTTCCAATGAATGTTACTTTAACAATTGACAGCGGAACTCCTTTTTCGCTCATCACGAAAGACCACAGGTAATATTTGCCGTCTGCCTGCTGAGTGATTGGGCCGTTAGCACAATAAATCTCTGATGTCCACGGATAGCTCGGCGGAGGCGCCAATACAAGAGGAAACAGCATCGGCGCGGCTATCAGCACAGCCCCAATCAGAATCAACAGCCACGGAAGCAGATTTCTGGCTTTCACGTCATCCACCAGCGTATTTTTAGTTTGTCAATTATAGAAAAGTTTAACCGTGAAAAATTTAAGGTCTCGCGTAGGCGTAGGCGAGAAAGGCGCAGAAGGCAATGTAAAGGGTGTATATGAAGAAGGCTACGCTGTCGTGGAAGGTTTGCCATCCGGCGGATTGCACAAGCGAGGTGTAGTAACAGTCTGCAAGGTAGAGAGTCACGCCTATCCTGACAATGTTTACGGCTGTTCCAACGATAAACGTTAAAAGTAGCATTATGAGAATTCCGAGCTTTGTGGGAGCGTAGCCTTTCAGCGCAAGGACAAGCGTGATTACAAGTGTTGCGGCTACTGCGACTAGTGCTATGGTTGTGAAGTCTATGCAGGAGTGAGCGATGTTCACTTTTTCTCCGTTAGAAAGGGTTATTACGGTTCCGTTAAGCGTCATTCCTGAGGCTCCAAGCGTTTCAGCTAGGCTGAAGCTTGCACATGCGAATGTTTCGCGTAGGCTGTCAAGCCAAACAAAATAATTTACGCCTAGAATCGGCAACATGCAAAGAAACATCACAGCCAAAGCAATCAGAACTATTGCGGTTAACCTCAAATTTGTGGCACCACAGAAAGGGTATCCTCCAAGAAAAATTTAAAGTTTTGGTTTATTTAGTTGATTAGGTAAACTAAGAAATTTGAGGATGATGGCTGGTTTAGCTCCTCTTTATTAGTGCGTATCCTATTGCTACGGCGACGATTATGACTAGCAGCATTATTGCTTGAACGTTGATTGCTGGCTGTATGGTTACTTCTGGCGACGGAGGCGGCGCTATTTCTTCTTCAGGCGCTGTAGGAGGAGCTGGCGCTCCATGAGGGTTGAACTCGTAGATTTCTATTGTATGGGCTGAGAGGCTTACCGTCACATTTAGCAGACCATTTGACCACGTGTAGTTGCTTGCTGGAAGTATCTGCTGGTCAACGTAGATTCCGAAGGGAGAGCGGCTTATTCTTACCGTGAAGGTTTTTGTTCCTGAGCCTGAAACTATGAAGGTTAGCTTGTTTATTCCTCCTTGGAAGCTTATTGAGGTTACATTTACGCCTGAAGGTGCACCGCAGAGGTAGACTAGCGGCAGATACATGTTGACTTGCGTCTGGTTGCTGACTAGGTTGGTCACGTTGAAGGCGATTTGTGACGGCGCTACTGTGACGGGGCTTCCGCTGACTGATGCGGCTACTGCCTGTCCAATATTTGTTATGAGGGGATAGTTGGGTGTGACATAGTATACTGTGAAGTTGTGGTCAGTCACGCCTGAAGGCGATGTTAGAGTGAATGTTTCTGTGTGATTGAAAACTCTGGAGACTCCATGCTGGATTTCTTCGTCGGTTGCAGTCCAGCTTCCAACGGATATTGGAAGGCTATATGTAATGTCTACTTTGAAGTAGTCGATTGTCAAGGTGAAGTCTGTGTCGGTGTCATTGCAGTAGATTCTGAACATGAGTGTGTTGTTGTTTGAAGTGTCAATGTAGCGGGCGGTAAAGTTTGAGAGTGCACCTATACGGTAGCCAGCTGAATGCGGTGTTGTATAGTTGAGGTAGTGTCCAAGCCATTTCCATGTTCCGCCAGTAAAGTTGTATATGTAAATGTCGGCTGCCGTATCGCAGTAGTCAGACACGTTTCCATAGACTGTTACCCAAGCATCTGTAATCCACGAAGCGTTTGTTATATAGTGGTTGCCTAACGTCACGTTTAACGTGAAATCAATGTAGAAGGGGCCTCCGACAGTAGCGTTTGTAGCGTCTACAATGTAGTAGTCGTCATCGTCCGCGTAGGTTTTGTTCAGAGGCGTAGAAATCGGCTCGGCATGGACTGTGCTGTTAGCGTCTGCACCTAAAACCTGCGTTACGTTAACCGTGCAGGTAGGCGAAGAATACGTTGCGTTTCTAATGAAGCCGTTGAAGCTCCAGCCAAGCAGAGTATCAGAAGGAGTTCCAGAGGGAATTGCAATTGGTTTTACAGCTATGTAGCCTACTGGCCGGGTCGAGGCTGAAGCGTCAGCCAAGCCAACAAACATTCCCAGAACCAACGGAATAGCCAAAGCAAGTATGCACATTAGCCTTTTCATTTTAGCTCACTGACTATAAGTGAACAAAGAAATTAAATAAGTTTAACCGTGAAAAATTTAAGGTTTTAAGCTCTATCTGCACAAAAAGTGAAATGTCAATGTTTGGCGAAGAATATTACTGCTCCAAGTGCCACGAAGACGACGCCTATTACCTGTAGCGGTGTTAGCACTATGCTTGGCATTTGCTCGTTCCATCCTACCGTAACGCTCATCTTCTGGATTGGAGCTGTTCCCTCCGTCCATGTGTAGAAGCCTTTAAGCTGGTAGGTTCCGTAGTCTGGTAGCGTGTATGCGCCTGTCCAGGTTGGGTTGGAGCCTGAAAGGGTTACTGTGCCTATTTTGCTTCCGCCTTTCCAGACTTCAACGTAGACTCTGGTGATTTTCTCTCCGTTTTTGGTTGCTGTGAAGCCGAGGTTTAACGTCGGGTCGAGCACAATGATGGTTGTCTGCTGGTCGGCTCTTTTATTGTTGATTGTGAAGTAGCCGTCAGGTTCCTCAGCGATTGTCTTTGCATAGGTTGCTGTGGATTTGGTGTCGATTAATACGGCCTTGTGTTGGGATTCATCCCACACTCTGATTTCAATAGTCCATTCAAAAGTGTAAGTTACTCCTTCTTCTTGTGGAACTGCCCATTCTCCAGTAAAGGTGTAGACCACGTATCTGTTTTCTACTCCGCTTCTAGGCCCCTGATTTGTTAATGGTATTTTCTGTCCGTTTATCGTGCAGTAGCCTGTCCAGAAGCCGTCTCCGGGAAGACTTATGCCGAGCCTAGCGTCGTAGCTTACTACTTCGCATTTAAGCTGTATTGTTTCTCCGGGAGTAAGCATTGTTGGGTTGTCGGCTGTCCCGTCTGGATAGAAGGAATACCAGAACTTCTCTGGATAAATGACTGTAGCCAGTCCAGGCAGGAGTACTGGAGATGCCAGAAAAACAACGCCTATAACCATCAGGGCCATAGAGACGAATTTTTTGATGTTCATCATTTTTAACAACCAAATTATAGAAGGTTGTATTGTTAAAATAAGTTTAACCGTGAAAAAATTCAGGTTTTCGGAAGGAGGTTCTGTTGAAACTTCAGGACGTGACATTTAAATACGCTCCGCTCCATTCTATACTTGCGGGATGTGGGTGAAAAGGATACCCGAAAGCAAGGGCGATGATGGCTTCAGATGTGAGGGTGCGGTTCGCCATTGAACGCTTCGCAAATGTAGCCGTGAAACGTCCCCTAACAAGGCTCCGTTCGGAGCTGATGAGGATAAGGCGTGGAGCAAAAGCGGAGAAGTTGCATCCAAATTCCTAAGATGTAACAG
>QMYO01000103.1 GCA_003662715.1 Candidatus Bathyarchaeota archaeon
ACATCACCACAATACCCACTATTCCCAACAGAACTTCTTGACACCCTCTGCGGAACAAGCTCAGTAAGCTTCACAATAGCTGGAAACGGCACCGCTGGAACCCACTTCAAACTTCCAACAAGCGACCAAATAGTCAAGATAGAATCCGAAGACATACCAGTTGACTTTTACATCTACGGTGGTTACGAAGACTACGAACACAACTGGATTATGCTTGAAGAAGACTGTCCAGACGGAACCTACACCATAACCTACTGGACACCAGACGTTGACCCTCACGGATACTACTTAGCTGGCCTTGACTGGACAGACACATGGTACAGCATTGGCCCATTCTATGCAATCGAAATAGTTCCAGGAGTCGGCGGCTACGCCAAATTCAACAGAAACCCCGTCTACTGGTGGGAGACACCACCACTCGGCGAAACAGACTGGCGTTGGGTATGGGACACGCCAGGACATGCTCCTGGCTGGACAGTTCCAGGACCTGACGGAGGTTACTTCGAAATTAGCATATACGACGTAGTAAAGGCCACAGCAAGCTACTGCCACTACGGCACAGGACCCTACGACCCTGTATACTTCCCAGGAGCAGACCTAGACTCTAGCGACCTAGGACACGTAGGAATCTACGACGTAGTCAGCATAACAGGAAAGTATGGCATGACGTGGGGAAGCCCACCGCCATAAAAAGGCCTTAAAAACCAAAACTACCCCTCTCTTTTTTTAAAATTTGATTATGAAATATTTTCTTCTCTGCTAAAGCTTAAATATCCATTCATATTTTTTAAGTCTAGAAAATAGGAGACATGGAGAATGGGTTTAAGGGCATATGTTGCTAGAAGAATTGTTTACTCTATAATCCTTATATGGGCTGTCATCACTATAAACTTTTTAATATTTTCAATGCTACCAGGCGACCCGATTGCCCAATATGTAGCCAGCCTTAAAGGACGTATAGATAAGGAACGATACGAGCAGCTTAGACATGATTTTGGATTGGATCAACCTTTACATGTAAGGTATCTTCACAGCTTGATTAGTCTATTAACTTTTAACTTTGGAAGGGAAGCAGGAAGCGGAGAACCTGTTTTGAACGTAATGAAAGAACCTATGCTTAACACCATAATACTTATGGGAACGGCTGAAGTGCTTTCAATAATAGTTGGAATATTGTTAGGGGTCATCGCAGCGTACAAGCGAGACGGAATAATAGACACCGTTCTAACCACAGGATCCCTTGTAACCTATTCTGTTCCAATATTCTTTGTAGGATGGATAGTAATCTTAATCTTTGCAATACAGCTGCACTGGTTCCCGGCTGGAGGATGGATTCCAGACTGGCCCAGAGGCTATGTTCCAACATCTTTTGAATATATATTGGCACGATTACGCTACATAGTTCTCCCAGCTTTCACACTTTTCCTTTTCACAGTTGGAGGATGGATTCTACTAACTAGAGCTTGTGTTCTTGAAACAATAAATGAGGACTATGTAGTAACAGCAAGAGCTAAAGGTTTGAAAGAAAGAACTGTTCTCTACAAACATGTTTTGAAGAATGCTTCTTTACCCTTGATAACCAGCGTTGCGTTAGCCTTCGCTTCCCTTGTAGGAGGAGCAATAATAACTGAAACGCTTTTCTCATACAATGGAATGGGATTGTTAACTTGGCATGCGATTTACCCTGTTCCTAACCTTCCTCTTCTACAAGCAATATTTTACATCTCCGCATTATTAGTGATAATTGCAAACTTTATAGCGGACCTGCTTTATGGCATAATTGATCCTAGAATAAGATATGGGTGAAAACTTTGGCAACACGTAAAGCGCGATTGAAATTTACAGTAAGAAGATTCAAGAATGTTATGACACAGATTTCAAAAAGCAAACGCGGAACATTAGGGGTCGGCGTCATAGTCTTCTTTGTAATACTAGCGATTCTGGCTCCTGTAATTGCTCCGTATGATCCTATAAGACCTAGAAGGGATCCTGAACAATACCCAGCATTTTCAGGTCAGACGATACTCAAAATAGCAGACAAGCTTTGTTACCCAGTGTGGTACAAATATCTTCCATGGATAACAAGAGGACCATCCGAAAGAATCGATCAATTTGTAAATACTCTTGTTCTTTCGGATGGTGAACTCTATCCCAAAACCACAAGTTTCCAACTAAGAGATAGAGTAGCGGAACCGCTCACCGTCACCGCTGAACTTCCAAACGGCACAGTCATTGAATTAGTTCAAAACAAAGAATGGACATGGGACATAGAAAAAATTAGACAAGTAAATATAGATCCCACACTCGCTACGAATCTGCCTAACGGCACGGTAATTTCGGTTAAGTATCTAACAGGTTTCGAAATAACAGAAAATATAGATATACTTAGTGACCCAGGAATTACTTCAAGTGAAACACTGAACAAAATAAACTTTCTAACAAATTATTCAGACTCTTTTAACATCGAATTTAACAATGAAAAAGGATTCAAAAATGATGGTTGCATAGCAATAGAATATTCTAAGACGTCTTCAGAAGATGAAGAGATAACATTGGAAATCCCCTTTGAGTATCCACACTGGAGTCCACCTAAATCCTTTGTTACCCATTTTTCGGCGCGTCTTGAAGCTGATACTTCTAACGCAAGAGTTATCGCAACAGTGTATATTGAAAACAAAAATACAAACAAGACTTATCTTATTTCTTCGATAGCAGACAACCCTATAAAACCGTCACCACAATTCCTGCATTATAGCGAAGTGTCAACCAGTAACGAAACGACAACGAATGTTGGATCGTTGTATCCAGAACAAGTTATCTTTCCACTACCATCAAATGTATCATTCATAGTAAAACTGAAATTCCAAAATGTGAATCGAAGTGCAACGCTCTATTTAGACAATCTCCAATGTCTATTATATGGCAACTCATTTGGTCTCTTAGGAACAGACAATGGTTCACCTTATCCCCCGCGGGACATCTTTTCAACATTAGTTCATGGAACAAGGGTGTCGCTGATAGTCGGAGTACTTTCAGCTTTGTTCTCAACCATTATAGGATTGTTTCTAGGATTAATTTCAGGATACATGGGTGGTTTTGTAGACGAAATAATCATGAGGTTTGCCGACTTGTTGCTAGTGCTTCCAACGCTACCATTATTTATAGTGTTGATAGCGGTGATGAAATCAACATATGGGTTAGTTAACATATGGAATATAATTATTCTTATAACGTTCTTTGGATGGATGAGCTTTAGCCGTTCAGTAAGGTCCATGGTATTAAGCATACGTGAAAGACCATTCATCGAAGCCGCAAAAGCTGCTGGGGGAGGAAAATTCTATATCATAACAAGACACATTATTCCGAACGTATTTCCACTAGTGTATGTTACACTAGCAACCTCAGTTCCAGGAGCTATAATTACTGAGGCATCTTTAAGCTGGCTAGGTCTCGGAGATCCTTCAGTTCCTTCGTGGGGAAAGATATTGTACGATTTTAACGTTTCCGGAATTGCTGTAACAAAGGGACTTACAGAATATTGGTTCTGGATATTTCCGCCATGCGTGGCAATAGCCCTTCTAGCAACAGCCTTCATTCTGCTGGGTTTCGCATTAGATGAAATACTAAATCCAAAACTTAGAGAGAGACGTTAAGATTCATAATGCTCTGCTATGCCATGTTTGAAATTTCACGTGTCAAAAATTTCCAGAAACTCCTCTCCAATTTTTCTATATTCTCTTTAGATTTTAAACCTTTTAAGCCTAAAAAACCACCTCCTAAAAAAGAGGTAAGAGAACCCAAAAAAATTAAATTCTTAGAATGCTTCCCTGAAGAAAAATCAACAATAAAGTCATCAGGTTTTCCCTTAACTAAAATCTTTATTTCTTCAGAAATTTCTTCGTAACTTTTAGGTGTTGCTATAACAGTAAACTTTGATTCTCCTTCAACAACTGAAACGTCAAAATTTTTCTCTTTAAGAAACTTGCTTATAAGCTTGACAATGGTTGAGGGGTGAATATTCTTCTCTGTCCATCGAACTTCCATTTTTCTACCTAACAGTATCACAGTAGATCATGAAATAAATTTTTCTAATTTCCTCTTAAAACTTAAATACTCAACATGGTTATGTAGGTGCTAGAATTCGCGAAAAGTGAATTGGATGACCCTACTAAATGTTCAAAATTTAACAACATATTATCAGATACGGAGAGGGTTTGTAAGAGCTGTTGAAGACGTGAGTTTTTCTCTAGAAAGAGGAGAAGCAATGGGCTTAGCTGGCGAATCAGGATGTGGAAAAACCACAGTAGCCCTTTCTTTACTTAAAATTCTACCTCCAAACGGAAAAATAGTGCGTGGAAAGATACTCTTAAACGATTTAGATGTTGTTAAACTGTCTGAAAGTGAGCTTAGAGAGAAGATCAGATGGAAGGCAATATCCTTGATATTCCAAGGTGCTATGAACGCCATGAATCCTATGTACAAGGTGGAAGACCAGATAGTAGAAGCTATAAGACTTCACGAGAAGGGAGTGACAAAAAAAGAGGCTAAAGATCGTGTAGCCAAATTATTCGAGATGGTAGGGTTGGAACCTGAAAGGGCTAAAGGCTACCCTCACGAATTTAGCGGGGGCATGCGTCAACGTGCAATGATCGCCATGGCTCTTGCTTGTAATCCAAGCATATTGATTGCAGATGAGCCAAGTACAGCTTTGGATGTAATTGTTCAAGCGCAAGTGCTGAAACTTTTAGACGAGCTGAAAAGAAAACTGAATTTAGCAATAATTATGATATCGCATGATCTTTCTATAATCTCAGAAACCTGCGACAAACTGGCTATAATGTACGCTGGAAGAATAGTGGAGGTTGGAGATGTGCTAAGTGTTTTCAAAAAGCCTTTACACCCTTATACACAAGGGCTTATAGCTGCTTTTCCAAGTATTTATGCTCCGAAACAGGAGATGAGTGCTATTCCAGGATCTCCTCCTAATTTGCTTAATCCTCCAAAAGGTTGTAGGTTTGCTCCTCGGTGCAATTATTCGATGGACATTTGCCTCAAAGAATCACCTTCATTGATTGAGGCGGATAAGAATCATTTTGTTGCATGTCACCTAGTTCACAAATGAGTGTGCGTTAATATGGTTGAAATAGTTGTTAAAGCCGAAAACTTGACGAAACTGTTTGAGGTTAAGTTGGGATTCTTTAAGACACTTCTGTCCAAGGAAAGCCTCTACGTACATGCTGTAGATGGTGTCAATTTGGATATCTTTAAAGGTGAGATTCTGGGTCTGGCGGGTGAGAGTGGAAGTGGAAAGACGACAACGGGAAGGTTGATAATGCGGCTTATAGAGCCGACTTCGGGTAAGATATTTTTTAAAGGAAAGGACATAACTCATCTTGACGAAGACCAAATGAAGCCTCTTAGAAGATATATGCAAATAGTCTTTCAAGATCCGTATGAGTCTCTTAACCCAAGGATGACGGTGGGCGATATTATTTCTGAACCTATGAAATTGCAGGGTATCACCGATGAGAAAG
This sequence comes from Candidatus Bathyarchaeota archaeon, assembly GCA_003662715.1. The sequence continues at coordinate 5,535 of QMYO01000103.1, forward strand.
AAGTTGAAGAAAGAGTATACAAAATTCTCACAGACGCTAAGCTGGTTCCTCCTGAAGAGTTTATTTTCAGATATCCTCACGAGTTAAGTGGGGGGCAGAGACAGAGAGTTGCAACTGCGAGGGCGTTTGTATTAGACCCAGACTTTGTGGTAGCAGATGAACCGGTTTCCATGCTTGATGCTTCGATAAGGGCTGAAATTCTTCAGTTAATCCTTTCGCTTGTTAAGACGAGGAGAACTTCATTTTTGTACATAACCCATGACCTCGCGTTGGCAAGGCATGTATGCGATAGGATAGCCATAATGTATCTAGGAAAAATTGTTGAACAAGGGACAACGGACCAGCTGGTTCTAGAACCTCTGCATCCCTACACTAAAGCATTAATGAAGGCTGTGCCTGTTCCGGATCCTTCCCATAAGCGTATAGAAGTTGTTATAAAAGGGGAAATTCCCAGTCCGGTAAATCCGCCTTCTGGATGTAGATTTCACACGCGTTGTCCATCATACATGGGAGATATCTGCAAAAAGTCTGAACCGCAACTTGTGGATATGGGGAATGGACATTTAGTGGCATGCCATCAATACTCTAAAAAATGATTCCGTAATAAAATCATTTTCTTTTGATGCTTGTTCTAACCTTTCTAGACCTAGGCTGCTTAATTTTCCAAGTCCATATTAACAATAGCAATGCAGCAAAGATTAAGCAGCCTCCAGCTACTATTGCAAACAAGTATGGATATCGCCATTCTACAACTAAACTCTCAAGCTTAAAGAT
>QMYO01000104.1 GCA_003662715.1 Candidatus Bathyarchaeota archaeon
CAATGGAACTTTGTAATTTGGCGAGAGATCAGGGTAGGGTTAACATGGTAGGTTATAATAGGAGATTCACCGTTACATTTAGAAAAGCCAAGGAAATTCTAGATGAAGGAACTTTAGGAGAGTTGGTCTTCTTTGAAGGATATGCTTACTCCTCTGATCTTCTTGAAGTTGAAGTAAATTCTAAGTCCTTACCAAGAGACGGCGTTCTTAGAGACTTAGGATGTCATGTTATAGACTTGGCATTTTGGTTCTTCGGTGAATTAAAGGTGGAAATAGCAGAAATTAAATCAATAATTAGTGAAGGCTCTGAAGATTTTGTCTATCTAAGAATTAAGACGCTGGAGGGTTTGGAGGGAGAGATCAAAAGCTCATGGTGTATGAAAAATTATCGTCTCCCAGAGATAGGATTAATAATAAGAGGCTCTAAAGGAATAATGAAGGTTAACGATGACAAGTTAGAGTTGAAACTGAGTAATGATAAAACAGTCACATGGTATAGGCATGATCTAGGTGATAACGTGCCTTTTCTTCTTGGAGGAGCGGAATACTTCCGTGAGGATGAAGCCTTTATAAGAGCAATATTAGAAGGTCATAACGTTGAGCCCAGTTTTCAGACTGCTCTTAAAGTAGAGCAAGTTATAGCTCAGGTGAAAGAGACGGCGAGAAAAAAATGAATGATGAGAAGGTACTACTAGTCGGAGATAATCCTTTTCATGGTGTGAGCCATCTCTCGCAGGAGAGAGCCACGTCAAGAGGGGAAAAGTTAACCAATCCAAGTTATGCTGCTGAGCTGGTCATAACTTCTGTTGAGAACGGTGCTGACGGCTTTATGTTTACTGTGAGCGAGACTACTCTTTCAATACTTCGGATAATTAGCCGGAGGGAAGAGTACAATCAACTACAGCTTTATGCCATAGTTCCATACACCTATGAATTTGTTAGGTCAGCTCCTCTTGCTGGAGGAATTCCTGGTTTAGCCAGAAAGCTGGCTAAGGAGATAGCTTCTTCGAGAAACTGGAGAGCAGTGGTAAACGGCGTGACAGGGATTATAACAACCACCCCTACAGCCCTTTTAAGAAGCTACCTGATTTATGAGGTCTTTAGATTAAAATCAGCGGCAGGCAAAAGAGCAAACTTGGTTTCCCTATTGCTTCATGAGCTGGTAACTGACATGGCTTTGGCTCTTAATATGGATTGGCTTTTTAGAATGTATATAGATTTCGTGAGCAGTGTCAGAATAAAGCCCGGCTTTGAAACTCGCAACTTTCCATGCTTGGTGCAAAAGTTTAAAGAGTGGGGGATAGACTTCAATGGAATAGTGATGGCTGCTCCATTTAATTCCATAGGCTTTCAAATGTGCCCCTCCAGAGAGAAATGCGAAGAAGCACTGGCGGAAATCCCTGAAGCTGAAGTAATAGCATTCAGCATTTTGGCAGCGGGATACCTCAAGCTTCCCGAGGCAATAGAATATGTAGTAAATCTGCCCAACCTAAAGGGGGTTGCCGTCGGGGCCTCAAAGGAATGCCATGTACGTCAGACGTTCAACGTTCTTAAGAAAAGATGTAAGTGTTCTGGGCTGGAGCTATGAAAAATGAGTAAGCTCACTGTCTCTGTCATCATCTGCACTTACACGGAGGAGCGCCTTACTGATATTAGGGAAGCAATATATTCTGTTAGGCAGCAAACTTATTCTCCTGACGAGGTATTGTTGGTGGTTGACAACAATGAGCACTTGTATGCAGAGCTTGCCGCGGAGTTCGGCGGTGATCTCCGTGTATTGATTAGTAACAAGAACACGGGTGTTTCCGCAGCGCGTAATGTAGGCATACGGGCAGCGAAGGGGGAAATTATTGCTTTCTTAGATGATGACACAGTGGCACAGCCCCAGTGGCTAGAGAGACTGATAGAACATTATCAGGATGAAACAATTATCGGAGTCATGGGGGAAACATTGTTGACCTGGGCCAACGGAAAGCCGCCAGTTTGGTTCCCATGGGAGTTCGATTGGATACTTGGTGGCACAGCTCATAAACAGTTGCTGACTAACGGGCAAGAGGTTTACACCATTTCTGACCCCAACATGTCCTTTCGACGGGAGGTGCTGGTGTCCGCGGGGCTTTGGCGCGAGGGATTAGGGCAACAGGTGCGATCAGGGCGAAATGCCAGGGGAGGCGACATTGCGGAGATATGTCATAGAATCAGACAGGCCTATCCGCAAGGCCGGTTTATTTATGAACCTAGCGCTGTGGTGTTCCATAAACTGCCGGCGCCACGTGCCCGCCTTAGTTATTTCCTGCACTGTGCTTTCCTCGAAGGTGAGACACGAGCAAGTGTTGACCGAGTTACACGGATACGGAGCATGGGTAGGCAAATGTTTCCCACACACCAGGCTTACTTGCGCAATGTCTTGGCGAAGCGCTTGCCAGCCAGATTGTCGCGATTCTATCGACCTGTTTGCATACTACAGCTATTAGTTATGCTCCTCATCTTAGCACTGATGGCCGGTGGATATATTCGGGAGAGGGTTACACAGGGAAAACACCTGAAGAGATGTCAATCTTAGAGCGGTGGTAACTATGCACAAATTCATAGTAACGTGTCTTTAAGGAGGAAGCAGAATGACCAAGAATCGTGTAAAGGTAGGGATTGTTGGTTGTGGATTTATCACTCAGAATACTCACATACCAGCTTTACGGAAATGCAGGAATGCTGAGATTGTAGCACTTTGTGATAGCAACGAAGAGCTAGCAAGAAAGGTTGCCCAAAAGTTTGGGATTGGCAAATATTATACTCATTTTGATGAGATGCTGGAAAAAGAGAGACTTGATGTTGTGGATATTTGTACCCCGATAAATACGCACGCACCTTTGGCTATTCAAGCGATGAACGCTGGCTGTCATGTGTTAATGGAGAAACCAATGGCTCTCACCGCCAGCGAAGCCAATGAAGTAGTGACTGTATCACGCAAAACTCATATGAAATGTTGTGTTATTCATAATATGCTTTTCTTGCCCACGGTGCTGAGAATGAAATCTATCGTAAATGAGGGAACCATTGGAGATCTGGTACGGGTGGAGATTAAACAATGTTCCCCGCCGCAGGATTTCCCACCTGTTGCAGATCCAACTCACTGGTATCACAAGCTGCCTGGTGGGATATTCGGTGATAACTTGCCTCATCCGATATACCTAATGCGGGAATTCTTAGGCGACGTGGAACCTCTAGCGGTTTACACTAGCAAAGTTGGCAGTCTAGAGCATCTGCCTGTTGACGAGGTTCAGATACTCCTAAAAGGGAATAGAGGCTTGGGTACGATTATCTCCTCATGTAATTGGTCTAGTCTGTGGACAATTGATATTCTCGGAACAAAAATGAATGTGCATGGTAACCTCAATAATTCATATGTGATTATATACGGTGGAAAAACTAAGGCAGGGAAAGGAATCCCCACTTTATATGCTAGAGAAAACTTGAACCGGGCTCTTCAGATATTGGTCAGTACGCTTTCTGCGGGAATAAAGTTAGCCATGGGCAAGCATACAGGACACCCCATTCTAATCAGTAAATTCATCGAAAGTGTCCAAAACAATAAAGAACCGCCTGTTACCGCAGAGCACGGCAGAGACGTTGTAAGGGTATGGGAAAAAGTAATTAACCAGGTGAATGCTATGAGGGCCAAGGGAGACACTAACAAACGAGTGATTTAAGACTATGATCCAGCTCGTTATATGCACAGCTACCTTATTATTCCGCGTAGGGCTATTAAGGATACCATTTGTGCAGAGACTTGCCGTTAATATTTATTGTCGTCTGTTGTACCCCCTGGTTTTGCATCGTATCTTCCATCTCCAACATGCCATTGTCAATATCGATGGATATCGTTTTTGTGTCCCACTTGGTGATCGTGGCGGTATAGGGATGGCAACCCTTGGGTACCCCGCCAAGTCTTACATGGCATCGGTATTCAAGCAAGTAGTCAAGCCAGGGATGACTGTAGTAGATATCGGAGCATATGTAGGTTATTATACTATAATAGCAAGTAAGATAGTCGGTAACAGTGGGAAAGTCTTCAGCTTCGAGCCTGATCCCAGCAATTATAGCATATTACTCCGAAACATCGAAGCAAATAGGTGTCACAATGTGGTTTCTATTCAAAAGGCGGTTAGCGATCGATCTGGCCATTTGATCTTCTTTTTAAATCCTATAGATTCGACATGTCATACTTTATACCCTTTAGAAGGTCGAGGAGTCAAGAAAATCTCTGTAGAATGCTGCAAGCTTGATGACCTTCTAGCAGATGAGCGTGTGGAGATTATCAAGATGGACATCGAAGGTGCAGAGCTGGTAGCTCTACAAGGGATGACCCGTACCCTTGCGTATAATCCAGACATTATTCTATTCATAGAACTTCAGCCCACAAACCTAAAACGGGCTGGTGCATCCCCTTTAGATCTCATAACCTTCTTAGAAGAGCAGAACTTTGAAGTTTTTCTTATTGACGAAGAAAGAGGCAGGCTTATAGGAGGAATTGCGGATATGCCACCGCGGCACAAAGAGTCGAACTTGCTCTGCGTCAGAGGGGCCAAGGCCTATGGGTTGGTTAATCATGTCATTACATGTTAGTATCTGTGAGCTAATGGGATCGGCAAATTTTGTCCGTGCTACTTACAAGCTATTTAGCTGTACTACCTCGATTCAGAACTCGTGATGATAACATGATTAAACTAACTGCTAGACAGGCCATATTATGCTGGTCAGCAAGAAGGATTTCTGTTTTGCTTACCATAGTGGCCTTAATGTTATGGCCTTACAGCATCACCCAAGCTAAGCTTAACATCGGTTTCTATGGACTTATTCATAGCTTACCCGTCACCTTTTTTGTAGCCTTGGTTATTCTTATTATTGCATCAGCTATACTTTGGACTTCCCCCTACAACGAGAGCAAGCTTTTATTTACGCAGTTGTTTTTTTTGATAACATCACTCTGGTTAGCCCCGTTCATGGTAGGTAGCACTGTAGCAACTGCTCCCTGGATTTATGAATGGGCTGGATTTACTGAATATATATGCCGAACTGGTCATGTTGCGCAGCACATAATCCTTCAGCAGAATTGGCCTGGAGCTTTGATACTGTATTCAGTAGTGATCAATGTATCTGGTTTAAGTTCTCCCAGCGTGCTTATACAGCCAGCGCCTTTTGTTTTCCAGTTTGTTTTCCTACTGTTCTTATATTTATTTTTTAAATATACGCTCAGCGACAACCAAAAGAATCTATCTTTTGCTGGTTTATTCATCTTCACATTAGCTAATTGGGGTCCACAGACATACCTTTCCTCACATACACTTGCATACGCTATTTTGTTGTTGATGCTATCTTTGCTAGTTAAGGAAACAATCTCAAAAAAAATTTCGCTAGCAGCTTCCAAAGCCATTGTTATTCTGCTCGGTGCATTTGTCGCTGTCACCCATGTGGTGACTAGTTTAATGGCCATAGCATTTGGATTTGTCCGCTTCGTGGGAAGCCGGGGCAAGAATACTATTGTGGTCCTTTTTGGTATCTTCGTAGCCTCTTGGGCAATATATGTGACTACATCATTCTTCGAGTCCTCGCTACCTATGTATTTAGAGAATGCGTTGCGTTTAGATATTGTATTCCACCAAGGGATTATAGCCCCTAGAACTATAGGAAATGAGTCCCGTCAAGCAATTTCGCAAGTGAAAATCGTTACCACCATGCTTTTCTTGATTGTAGCATTTGTGGGCTTTTTATACAGTTTGAAGCGCTGTCGAGGGACTCATGTGGATTTGGCGATTCTTGGTTTTTCAACCTCAACCATATTAGTGGCCATTATTGTTGGCGGAAATTACACTTGGGAACTTCTTGATAGAATTTACCTCTCTATACTACCTGGCATAGCCTACTTTGGGATTAAACTCATCAACTCAAAGCTTAAGGCCCTCTTATGTATTTTGCTAGTCGTTGCTATTCCGCTATTCTTTGTCTCACACTACGGTTCCCAAATTAGTTATCATGTCTCCCAATATCAATTTGCGGCTGCTGATTTTTTTGAAGCGCGTACAAACGAAGGTGAGCTGATAACTTGGGGATGTATGGGTGCGGAAAAGAATATCGAACATTACTATCGTTTCTCATTCATTAAATTGAGGGATGATGACTCACTTCTATACCAGCAACCGAGCCGTTTCCACTACCGCTATGTCGAGATAGGAGACTATGAAGCGCGTAAAATGGAGTTTCTCTATTCCGACCGGCAATTTGTCACCGAAAGACACTACTTTCTAAG
>QMYO01000105.1 GCA_003662715.1 Candidatus Bathyarchaeota archaeon
CCATATCCTACAGAGTCTATTTTACACAAGCTCTATCAAGGATTTAGAGGACTAAATTTCCAAGCTGCATTAACCGTGATTTTTGCCCGAATGTTTAGTATGGACCTACTGTGGATTCATCTGTTTCTCGTACCAGTCCTGTGGGGAGTCTTCACGCCAATCGCCGCTTTCTTGATTACAAAAACTCTTGGCGGGAACGATAAAGTTGCAGTTCTATCCAGCTTGCTTCTTTCCGCCTTTCCATGCGTAACTTATTTCGGAGCAATCTCGGTGTACAACAGTTTAGGATTCATCTTTTTCTTTTACTCATTATACTTTATGCTGAGGAACTTAAACTCCAACGATTCCAAAACCAAATTCCTAATGTTAACTTTCTCCTTCTTTTCCCTTCTCTCCCACTATCTAACCGGAATCATCTCCTTCTCGCTTCTCCTCTTAGCCCTAACATTCAAATCATACAGAAGCGAAAAGTTTCCATCTAAAACCGCAAAAACTTCGTTGGTAACTTTCTTTATTCTCTGCGCCAGCCTCCTACCCTTCTCCTTCATCTACTTAAGATTTTTCCGCCCCGCCACTAACACAGCTTTTACTTTAGACAAATTGTATGAACTGCCTCTTGAAGAAATTGCGGGAGTTTTCTTACTAGGAGACCTCATATACGCTTTTGACATCAAAATAATACTTCTCAACATTGTAGGACCAACGCTTGCCCTTCTATACGGAATATATCTTCTCTACAAACTGAAAAGAAATCCTACCGCAAAACATCGAACACAAATCTACTTCCTCTTCGCAGCATTCCTAATGATATTAGTTGACTTCCGAATCCTAAAACTCTTCATGAGCAACCTTCCCCTCAACGAGGAAAGACTCTGGGTGTTCCGAGACTTCATAGCCGCCCCATTTATAGCTCTCGCAATCTATGCAACAATCTCATCGCTGAAGACATTACTAAAGGCCACCTCTCCATTCACACTATCTCTTACCAACCTAAAGACATTAACTAAGCGCAGCATCCTCTGCGTCTCAAGTCTCTTATTTACACTAAACATTCTAATCCCAGCAATCCTAGGAGGCTGGATTACCCTTTCCCTATACGCTGCCTACCCACAAGTGGCACCTTTACAAACAACATGGTACGAACTAGAAGCAGTAAAATACATAGAAGAAAATACCAACGAAAAATACGTTGTAATTGGCGACATATGGACCATTTACGCAGGTGAAAGAATCGTAGGAATCACCAACCCAAGAGCCTACTACTTCGGAGAATACAACGAAACTGGATATGACCTATTCATAAACATGAAAGAGAATCCGTCTCCAGAATGGATGCTCTTAGCCATGAACTACACGGACACCACAATAGCCTACTTCATAGTCACAGAACCAAGACTTGGCGCAGAAGAGTTTAACAACACTGTTTCCAAAGCTCTACAAAACGGTTTACCCGTCTACGCTACCTTTGGCGATGGAAAACTATACATCTTCTATCGCCAAAAATAAGCCATTGTTAATTGCAATTCTCCATTATCCGTCAGCATTATGCCAAAGAAATAATTGAACCTTGATTCATAAGGGTTAAATAATAATGGTGTAACCACTCAATAATATCCGTGTTAAGAAACTGGATGCTTTCCTAAAAGTTGTGGCGTTATGCTTGGAAAACTTGAGGAAGGCGTTAGCTCATGGGAGGCGCTTAAACGAGCAATAAAGTGTTGGTTACTGGAGGAGCGGGTTTCATAGGCAGTGCTCTTGTGCGCAAGCTTCTTGATAAGGGATATGAGGTAACGGTTTTAGACGATTTAAGTACAGGCTTACGGGATAATTTACCTGAAAGCAGTCGGTTGAAGCTTGTTATTGGTGATGTTAGAGATTTTGAGTTAGTTTCAACGGCTATTCGTGGCCATCAATATGTGATGCATCTTGCTGCGCAGGCTTTCATACCGTTATGTTATCAGCGACCTTTAGAGATAGCTGAGGTAAATTCTATCGGGAGCATCAACGTTTTCAAAGCCTGTCTAGACCATGCTATTAAGCGGCTTGTTCACATAAGTAGCAGCGAGGTTTACGGGTCAGCCCAGTACACGCCAATGGATGAGCAGCATCCGCTGTGTCCATACAGTACGTATTCGGTTGCGAAAGTAGCTGCTGACATGTGGGCTCAAACGTTCTATTGGGAACACAAGCTTCCAGTGGTCATATTGAGACCCTTCAACACTTATGGACCGAGGGAAAGTTTACCGTATTTTATACCAGAGATGATTAGGCAATGCCTAAAAGAATCGGTGATTCATGTGGGAAATTTAGAGACAAGCCGAGACTTCACTTACGTAGAAGACGCTGTAGCCGCTATGGTAAGCGCTCTTGAAACAGAAAACGTCGAAGGTGAAATCATAAACATCGGGTCAGGTGAGACTCGCAAGATGAAGGATATTCTAAAGCTTATCCAGCAAGAAACGGGTGCTGAAAAGAAGCAAGTGGTGCTTGACAAAAGTAGACTTCGCCCTAGAGACCTCGAAACGCTCGTTACAGATAATGCTAAAGCGAGAAAAATCTTGGGTTGGGCGCCCAGAATAGGGTTTGAGGAAGGAATTCGGAGAACTCTTAAGTGGTATATTAATCATGGACAAACATGGGGTTACGAGAAACATGGGTGGAAGTGGCGCTACTAAAGTTTTCAAACTAGACAGAAGTCTAATCAGAACTATTAGACAATGAACTGTGGCTATAATTAAAGGAAACTTAGCCTAAACGCTTACGCTTCTTTTTTTTAGAAGTTTTACAGTTTTGTCTAATTACCATTTTTCGTGAATCAGTTGGTTTACTGTTTTCTTGTTTAGGTATTTGCCGCTTCTTGGCATCCTACCTATTCCTGTGACTTTAGAGATAACCCTTGCGGAAATTGGAACAGGAAGTTCACGTAGATTTTTGAATCTAATGAATGTTGCTTTCGGTCTTCCCTGCAAGAAATTCAAGTATTCTTCATAGGATTTTAAGCAGCTTTCATTACCATAAGTATTCCAGAGGTCATCAGTATCTCCAGTGACTCGTTCGATAAAGTCGGCGATGCCACGGATTTCTTTGGCGGGATGGTTCACGTAGAAAAGAAGTAACTTTGCTTTTTTGGGACCAACTTTTCCTCTGCGAACAAATGCGTGCAATACCTTGCCGGCTCTTTTTTGGTGGCATAGTTGATTCCAGAATTTTTCGTTATTTAAGAGAATGAATGCGTACCGTTCAGACATTTATTACACCGAAATCTTTGGTTAGTATAGTAGTCTTTTATGATATTTGCCATTATAAAGATAGTTAACGATTTTAGAACTTCTTTAGGCATTGTTGATAAATTTCAATGTTCCTCTCAAAAATCATATGTGTAAAAGAGTTTTTTGTTAGATTTCTTAAAAGGTTTCTTCTTCTAATGTTTCCGTAACGCTTTTTTCTTCATTGTTTTGGGGCATTAAGTTTTTTTGCTTTGAGCGCCTCTTACAAGTATACTATTAATTGGTTAGTTAAAGGATTGTTGGGAGCAGCATGAAGCCGGACGAGTTAAAGAGTGCAGTTGAAGCGTTGAAGGAACTTGGGCTAAGCTATAAAGAGGCTACTGACGTTATCCAAGGAGTTTCAAATGAAATTCGTTCTGTGCGAGGTTTGTGGAGAAAGGGAAACAAGTCGAAGCTCATCAAACTTGGTTTATCCCTTATAGTGTTTCCAGAGCCCACTCCGATTAGCGAAACTTTGGGCGCTGTTGTTTTGGCTACTGGATTGATTCATGATAAAGTTAAGCAGTCGAATCTGCATATTGATGATGTTTACAGCACTTTTCAAGAGGTAATGAGGGATTTACAGACGATTAAACATGGACTGACTCAATGAGGTTTTCTTAAATCACAACCATCCATTATTTGGCAATTCTTAACATAATTAACTCAGTTTCTTCATGTATGTGCATAGGCGATATCTATTTAACATCATTTTTTCAGCTTTTCTCTACAGTATGGACATAGCTTAAAACGGGATGATACTTTTTTGCCACATGAGGGGCATACGGTTTTAAAGTTAAAACGGCAATATGGACAAATTTTGAGGGCTTTTGATATTTCCTTATTGCATTGAGGACAGCGATGCTTTTCTTCTAATTCTTTTTCAGGTTTTTCTTCCTTTATCTTCTTCTTTCTTGAGGGAAGTGTTACGCCTATCAGCGTCATTGCTATTCCTCCCACGATGAAAAACGCTCCTAAAAGGGGGTCTAGAAGAAATGCTATGATTGTGCCTAGAGACAAAAATATTAATCCAAGAGTAGTAACAGCATCTCCTAGAAGTCTAGTTTCTGCGGGCATCTTTGAAATCTTCAATTCTCCCTCTTTTAATCTAAGTATCCATCTAGTTCCACATACTCTGCATCTGGCGTAGGTTTCATTGGTTTTCCTTGAGAAGTCATATGCATAATCATGACCGCACACTGGGCAATTTGGAAAATTTTCATACATCAATTCTATTAGTGTTCTTGTCTCGTTTGCAGAAGACATCCTTTATTCCTTAAAGATTATTTTCATTTCTTGCATTAAAGCCTTAAAGTTCTATACTTGACTTTATATAGGGTCAAAGTGTCTTATGGTTGTTTACCGCATCGCTGCATTACGCATTCACAAATGCAGCGAACATCCTACTATTTGTTGAAAGCAATGTTTTCAGCTCTGTTTTTCCATATCTATTTTCTAACAGTCGCTACTATTGCCTCTATTCTCGTTTTTGTCTTCGAACTGAATTCTCTGTGCAGCAGAAAGAGGGTAACTCTTAACCAACCGCAAAGGGATTCGTAAGAACTGTAAGAGCCGTTTGCAGCCTCAGAATCGTATTCTGCGAGCAATTTCATTTACTTAATCGATATGTTTTTCCACACTTCGTAGGCTAACTTCTTTGTGCCATCTCTTTTTATGAGGCCGATGTGATCGTTTTCATCCAAATCGTGTAGCCACGCCCAACCAAATAAGTGTAGGTTCACTCCTTGTTCCCTAGTAAGGCGCCCAGCTACTTGTGTTATGAAATCGGCTTGGGCTTGCTCACCGCCGAAAACATCTATTGAAGGCCAACCCAATTCGCTGAATCCCACTTGCTTGTCTGGTAAATAGCTTAAGGTCTCAGAATAATAATCGTCAGGGATATCGGAAGGTCTGTTTATTCCCTGAACAGCATAAGGATAGCTTGTGAAGATTAGTAAGTCCATTTTGTCAGGGTTGAACATCGAAAGAACATTGAGGTCTGCCTCTCGATTTTCGGATACTATTTCACGAGCAAATGTACAGAAAACTTTGGTTTCAGGAGACAACTCCTTTACAGCATCATATATCTCTTCGTAAAGACTTACAAAATGTTGAAACCCATTAGGGTTGTTTTCCTCCGCACCATACTTCTCATACCATCGGTTAACTTCGTTGCCTATGGAAAGGTACAGTGGCCTTGAAGCCTTTACCACATCGATGACTGCTTGTTTGTAGGCTTCTCTCCATGCGAGGTCACTGAAAGTGGCACTTTCCATGCCTGGCGGAGTTACAAGTGTAACATTTAGTCCAATGAAGGAAATATGAATTAACGGAAACATCCCGTTTTTGCGTATATTTTTCTCCACGAACGTTTGCCCCCAAATACCCGACAAGTCATCCGCAAGATTGTAAAATGGAGTGGGCCGCCCCCAAACCGGTGAGAACTCAGAGTACTCAGCAGCTTGAGAATATGCTTCCTCAAAAGGTTGCCCTTCTCTGGGAACCGGAAGAACTCCCATAAAGAAACCTCTATCAGGAACCTGAAGAGAATCTGCTGGTGTTATGATGTTTTCTTCTTTTGATTGGTTCAAACGACTAGACATAAAGATAGAAACAATTACTATGCCAATTATGGTGAGAACGGACAGAAATACCATCAGCTTTTTTGATGCCATAATTTTTCCTCAGGCACCACGCACAACAGTTTCAGTAATTAAAGTTTACTTAAAATTTTTCTCAAACATAACGGCGCCTCGGCTTACGCTATGAGGAGGCCGTCGAAACCTTCACTAATAGTATCGGCGGTCTACTGGGCAACATGGATTTAAACATAATAGGCAATTTTGGTGCGGGGGGTTAGATTCACATATAGGTTTACAATCCACGTTCTTGGTTTACTCATCTCAAAACAGTAGAGGAAGCTTAGATATTGGATTATCAAGTTGCGTGGAGCGACAGAGTTATTCTCTTTTACGTTTGGAATACCAATTAATGA
>QMYO01000106.1 GCA_003662715.1 Candidatus Bathyarchaeota archaeon
AGAACAAGCTATTGGACGTGAAAATATGCCTTTAGAAGCAAGTGTAGTTGAAAAGTTAAAGGATATAGTAGGCTCAGAAAATGTATTAACAGATGAGGAGGATCTTTTCGTTTACTCTTTTCAAGGTCCTTTTGGGGCACAATTTGGCCCAAGTCCTGACGTTGTAGTGAGAACATGGTCTGATGAAGAAATTAAGAGAGTTATGAGGTTAGCTGAGAACAAGAATATTCGTGTAATTCTAAGAAACGAAACCATACCTTCCAACATTGGGCACCCAATAATTATGCTAGATACAATAAAACCAAGCGATCTTCCATCGTTAAAAACTTCATCAAGTAGAAAGGAACTTATTGCATACAAATTGCCTATGAGTGAATTATTAGGCTTAAGACAGCACTTAAAATCACTGGTAATTCATCAAAAGTGTAGAGAGTGCCAATTGGCATCAGGATCCGCATGTCATGGATACTGTGAGGTTGCACCGTTTTTTAACTGGATCGAAACATGGTCAAGTAAAGGTCGCATCATACTAGCAAGGGAACTGACAAAAGGTCGAATAGAACCAACAGAGAAAATTCAAAACATTCTCTTTTCATGTACGTTATGTGGACATTGCTACGGTGCGTGTACACTTGACCACCTAAACACATACAAAGCGATAGCATATGCCCGCCATGAATTAGCCAAGAAGGGTTACGTACCACGTATTTTCACGGAATTGCCTGAACGGATTTCCAAGCAAGGAGCGCCTTTAATGATTGATCTCGCAAGGCGAACTCGAACTTGGTGGTTAAGTAGGTTAAGTGAAAAACCTAAATTGGAAAATGCGGAAGTCTTGTATTGGGTAGGTTGTGTTACAGCTTATCGGCACTACAATATAGCTGTATCAACAATAAACATTCTTAGAGAAGCAAATGTGGACTTTATGATGCTCGGCGATAAGGAAGGTTGCTGCGGTCTCGAATTATACACATCTGGATTCTGGGACGAAGGAAGGAAAAATGCACTCAAAGTAACGGAGAAACTTAAACAGACCCGCGCAAAAACTCTTGTTACAAGCTGTGCTGGTTGCTACTACACCTTCAAAGAGATATACCCGGAAATTTTTGGTGTTGAACTACCAATGGAAGTGCTACATATCTCTCAATTCATCGAATTCTTAATTGAAGAAGACCGCTTGAAATTTGATGAATCTAATGGATTAAATTATAAGGTGACGTATCACGATCCGTGTCACCTCGGGCGGCATTGCTCAGTTTACGAGCCCCCGCGTAACGTATTGAAAGCGATTCCAAACTTGCAACTTACTGAAATGAGTTTAAATAGGAACAATGCTCGCTGTTGCGGAGGTGGCGGAGGACTCTGGACTTATAACAATGAGCTTGCCAGAAATATTGCATATTCACTATTAGTTGATGAAGTTTTACCACTAAACGTTGAAGCCGTTGTGACAACTTGCCCTATGTGCTACACAAACTTAAAGTACACGGCTAGACTTAGGAAGCTTCCAATAAACGTTTATGACATAACCGAGATTGTCAGGAAATTCTTGGAGAAACCTCAGAAAGATAAGGATTGAGCTTATTTAGGTTCAGGTAACATAAAAACATTATCTTGAAGCATTTATCCCAAGATTTCTCGATCCACGTCTTTGCATCTTTTCACAGACTATAATAACCTATCTACAGAAAGAACATGCAATATTACGGAAAGATAAAATAAAAATTAAAGGGAGTTAGTCTTTTCCCCACTTCTTCCAGTATTCTCCGAAAAGTTCTTCATCTGTGGGAATGTAGGGCTCCTTTCCTTCTGGAGGATTAAAGACTATCGTGTAGTTGAGGAAGTGCTTCCAATTAATGTTTTCACTAGTCATGTTTCCAGCCCATGTACCACAGCCCAAGCTTTCAGTGAATGGAACGCCCCACCAGTTACCGCTGTTATTGAAAACATGAGGAACATTACACATAACCCTACCTACTTCAAGCGTTTCAGCAGCTTTCTCTATACGGTCCTCTCTTTTCGTATGAAGAGACACTGAGTGGCCTATCCCTGAGAATCTGAGAATCTTTCTTACGCGATCGAGTATCTCATCGAAATCGCTCCACTTCCACACTGTAAGGACGACACTAAGTTTTTCTCCTGAAAATCTGTCTTCAGGACCTATCTTCTCTCCTAAGACCATAATGAACTTTGTATTTTCAGGCACGTTAATTCCAGCAAGTTTAGCAATGTAGGTTGCTGGTTTTCCTACTATATCCCTGTTCAGCCTTTCTCCATCTGGCCACATAACCTTTCTTAATCTTTCTCTTTCCTCGGTGTTGCAGAGATACCCACCCTCTTTTATTAGGGCATTTATCATTTCATCATATATGCTCTCATGGATGGCCACAGCGTTTTCGGAGGAACAAGATGTAGCGTAATTGAAAACTTTAGATTGAGCAATCTTATGAGCTGCCTCAGCTACATTGGCTGTCTCGTCAACAATCGAGACAACATTGCCAGCTCCCACGGTATGGCATGGTTTAGCAGCTTGATAGACTACTTTTACTAGGGCAGCGCCACCAGTAGCAACTACAAAGTCGCATGTCCTCATTAACTCGCGTGCCCTTTCCGGGGAGGGATTTGGAACACATAGAAACAGATCCTCAGGTGCACCAACCTTTTTTAAAGCTTTTCGCCCTATTTCCACTGTAAGTTGGCCTGTTTTTCCCGCTCTGGGGTGAGGTGAAACAATCATAGCATTCCTTGTTTTTAAGAGACAAAGGCCAATGGTCATTATTGTCGATTCAGGGTTTGTAACTGGCGTAATATTCGCTACCACTCCAATAGGTTTAGCGTACTTCTTTATTCCTCTCTCTTTATCTTCCTCAATTAAACCAGCCGTTTTTGCACCACGCATGTTCCATAGAACACCTCTTACCTTGCTTTTTATCTTCTTTACTTTGTCTTCGTATCGGCCCATCCCTGTTTCTTCTACTGCAAGTTTCGCTAGGGTTTTTACGTTTTCCTCTTTTAGCCACTCCCAAGCTACAGCGGCAACAACTTCGTCAACTCTTTCCTGAGACCAGAATTTCGCTTCTTCAAAGGCTTTTCTTGCTCTTTGGTACAATTCTTTAATATCACTAAACTCTGCCATTTTCATTCACCTCTCTTACTTTTCTTCATTTTCCTCTAATTGTGAAGCTAAAGCTTTCCATCCACTCCCATAAAGTTTTTGCCTCTCAGTTATTGCCTTTTTCCATTCCTCAAGGGTGCGACATACCGCTGGCTTAGCAATATTATTTCTTTCTTCTATTGGAGGAACTGGTTTTTCCGATGGACCATCATACAATTCTTTAGGAGTTAATGTTTGCCCATACTTCAAGAAACCACCCCTTTCTACTTCTTCTATATAATGAGCCCCAGCAGCAAACGCCCTAGTCACAGCTATTATTCCCCACGTGGCTTCAGGACTGAAGCCCAAATCCATCATTGTAGCGCCTATCGCGCCGAGCATATCTACATCAATTGGTTTTTCACCCACTTTTTGTGCAGCTTTAGCTATTTCCTTGATAAATTTGATGTATTTGCCTGCCACGCCCAAGTCTTCTGCACGTTGAAGTATGCGTTTAGGCGCTGGATCTTTGAGGCATAAGTCGGACACCCCTAAAATTTTATCTAGCGGAATTTCTTTCACTAGAATTTCAGCTATCTCTTCTAGTGTCTTTCCTTCTTTTTCAGCTCTGCTTAAATAGTTATTGAGCATGTTGCCAAAATCTTGAAAAGCACCATAAGTGTGTCCAAAGGCTAGGACTGATGCGGCAGCTGCTTGGGTTAGAATAGCGTTAGATTTAGCAACAATCCTGGATATAACAGCCGGTGAAGACAGACCGTCCTCTAATGCCATAATTAAGATATAATCTAACATTTTCGCCTCTTCGATTGTCGGGATCCTGCTTTGGAACACTACAAAGAGAACATCCACAAGACCATAACCTGCCATCATCAGTTCTGTTGTATCGTAGCCCCTAGCAACTATTCGATGAACATTTTTGTACGATATTTCAGAAACCCAACGGAACGGCTCTCTTGTTGTATCTGGAGGTACAGTACCGTACTCACGGTTCTTATATTCCGGAGGCAACAAATGTCTTAGATCCTTTACAGAACCCATTTCTTATACTCCCCCTCTTCCTTCTGCTTTTTAGCATATTCTTGTCTTTCTTCTGGGCTTGGTACTTCTCTATCCGCAGGTCCTACGTACTTAATCATGGATAAATCAAGCATCTGTACCATAGGCTCTCTTCTGGAAGCTGCCCAAGCATGACCTTTCTTGTAGTGATGAATTGCATGAGCAGCGCAGCTGTAGCCACGACATATACTTCCTAAACACCATGCAGCAAGAGGTGAAAAGCCTAGGTCACTTAGAAGCGTATTGCCTGAACCCACAACATTGACAGGTACAGGTTTCTTTCCCTCTTTTTCCCGTCTCTCCTTAAAGTATTTCTCTATAGCTCTCTGAAGTTCGTAGTATACGCCAGCTAATCCAAGAGCTTCGTGTAGAATATGAAGAGGTTCTGCTCTTGGATCTCCATCAATATGTTGTGGCTGTCCAAAACCTGGAATCCGCCTTCCAGAACTTAAATACTCGTCAACCAATATCTTAGCTATTTCATCAATGCTTTTGCCTTCTTCCAGAGCTCTTTTCAAGTATGTATTCAGCATAAGACCATGATTAGCCCCTGGGCCGTGCACAGCTCCAAATGTTGATATTCCAGCTGCAATTGCTGCAGGTAAATCTGGTCTACCAGTGGCAACTGCAATTGCAGCAGCCGCTGAGGGAGACATGGAATGCTCTAAGAATGCTCCCATCTCCAAGCTAAGGGCTCTCGATTCAACTTCTGTAGGGATTCTCCCTTGGAATAAAATGAACAAGACATCGCAGAAGGTATAGCCTTTCTCTGCCAATTCGCTTAGATCATATCCCCGTATAATAGTTTTTTCCTCGGTTTTGTAGGATATAGACGTCTTTGTTTGGATAAGAGGCATTCTTTCTGTCATAGTCTTATCCTCGAGGATTTCGGTTAATATCCACCATCGTTGTTTATAAAATTTATGTTTACATAAAATGGCCATATACATAGGGATTAAGGTAGGATAAAACAACTAGTTAAAACATTTCAAGATACAATCTTAACAATATTTGCTCCTTTAGAAACACCAAGTGATCCAGCTATCACTCGACATTTAACTTTCAGTAAGTACACAATTGGTTTCCGAACTATGTGAGCATGCTCTTGCGATAAGCTCTCATAATGCCCCTGCCCTTTCGCTATTATAATATCGGCTTTTTCAAGATGTTCTAAAAACTCTTCGGAGCAATCCTCTAAATGCAAGCCCACCGAACTGCAACCAGTTATAACTTTTGCAACATCCATCAGCCCAATTTGAAGTGCGTCATCCAATATAGCATCATTCAATATGGGAGTTGATTTTACAGCGACAACAACATTGACCGGGTAATGCTTAGTTATCACGTTTATCAAGAATTTATCAAAAACTATTTCACCAGCGTTATCTGTAAGATAAAGGACATTTTTAGCCTTTGATAAGGCATTCATTAACTTTGGAACATCATCTATAGCTAGGTCTTCCTTTAAATAATCCATTAAAAACTTCTCTATGTCTTTCGGTGAAGCTTTATAATTCAGGTAATTTCCATACACGGCGCCGAGAACTGCAAATCGGAAGGCATCTTCAAAACTTTTTTCTTTTTCTCTTTTTTTGAACTCTTTTTCTAGAAATGGAATTAAGCTTAAAGCAGTTTTATTGAACTCTTTTCTTAGTTCTCTAAAGGGATCAGAGTTTCCAGTAATTTTCTGTACTAGTCTAAAAACGTGGGTGAGTAGTTTTGCTGGTGTGACATCTTCTTGGTTTAAAATATTACTTAGCAAATTTACTGTATCAACAACAGCCCGTCTGTGTAGTTCCTCGTCATCAGTGGACTCAACAGCTAGATCATAAGCAACCCTAACAGCGCACTGAATGCAAAGCGGGTGCCATTTCACACACTTACCTCCCTCTCTAATATAAAGCTGTGTTCTTAGCGTATTCTCTTTAATCATTATATATAAAGTTTTTAATGTACCTTAGAGCTTCTAAAATTATTCTATCGATAAATAAAGAAAGATATTTATTTAGTTCTCGCTTTCTAAAAAACTCAGGGAGAGAAAAATGTCTGAAT